>JAGXHC010000077.1 GCA_024636405.1 Sulfitobacter sp.
GCTTCTGAGGGGCGCATGGCATACCCGTGCGGCGAGGCGCGCGGCGGCAAGATCAACGCAGGTTCCCCGACCCCCTGCATCACCTGCGCGACCAGCGACTGCACCGGGGCAATGTCGGTCACGACCTGCGGCACCTCGGCGCGGACAGGCACGGCAAAGCCCAACAGTAGGATCATCATCAGGCGGTTCATGGTGCTGCTCCGGCATTTAGGGTCTATCTCTGCTTGCTAACAATGATGTTATAACATATCAATCCCCTCAATCAACAAAGGATACCGCATGTCCGCCATCGGCTTTGAACACCACGATCACAGCGCCTGCGTGCACGATACGTTGAAAAAGGCCGAAGCGCATTGCACCACGCATGGGTTGCGCCTGACCCCGGTGCGGCGGCGCGCGCTGGATATTCTGTTGGCCGAGCACCGGGCGATGGGTGCTTATGATCTGCTGGCGGTGCTGGCAGACGAAGGTCTGGGCACGCAACCGCCCGTCGCCTACCGGGCGCTCGATTTTCTTGTCAAAGCGGGGTTTGCGCACAAGATCGAGGCGCTGAACGCCTATATCGCCTGCGCGCATCTGGGTGCGGACCATGTGCCCGCGTTTCTGATCTGCCGGGCCTGTCACTGCGTCGCAGAAAGCGATACTGGCCCCGCTCAGGGTCGGCTTGGTGCCGCAGCAAAGGCGGCCGGGTTCCGCATAGAGCGCACGGTGGTGGAGGCCGAAGGGCTCTGCCCCACCTGTCAGGACGCGGCCCCATGCGCCTGATCGAAACCCGCGGGCTTTGTTTGCGGCATGGCGGCGAAACGGTGCTGCGCGATGTCGATTTCCACATCGACCGGGGTGAGATCGTGACCATCGTCGGGCCAAATGGGTCAGGCAAATCAACTCTGCTTCGCGCGCTGATCGGCGCAATGCAGCCCGCCGCAGGCAGCGTGACCCGCGCACCGGGCCTGCGGATCGGATATGTGCCCCAAAAGCTGCATATTGACACCACCTTGCCGCTTACCGTGCGCCGTTTTCTCAATCTTCCCCATCGACAGCCCCAAAAGCAGATCCAGACCGCTTTGGATCACGCGGGCCTGCCGGATCTGGCAGATATGCAGATGGCATCGCTGTCAGGCGGCCAGTTTCAACGCGTTTTGCTGGCGCGCGCGCTGTTGGGCGGGCCCGATCTATTGATCCTGGATGAGGCCACGCAGGGGCTGGACCAGCCCGGCGCGGCCGCGTTTTACCGTCAGATCGAAGAGGTCCGCCGCAACATGGGACCAGCAGTGTTGATGGTCAGCCACGATCTGCACGTCGTGATGGCGGCATCCGACCGGGTGCTTTGTCTTAACGGGCATGTCTGCTGCGAAGGCACCCCCGAGGTCGTGGCGGACGCACCGGAATACCGCGCGCTGTTCGGGTCGGGCACGCAAGGTGCGCTGGCGCTTTACCGACATGATCACCACCATTCCCATGATCATGGACATGGTGATCACGCGCACGACAAACAGGGATCACGTGATGCTGGATGATTTTGCCCTGCGCGCGGCGCTTGCGGGACTTGGTGCGGCCCTTGCCGCCGCCCCGCTGGGGTGTTTCGTGGTCTGGCGGCGGATGGCGTATTTTGGCGACGCCACCAGCCACGCGGCAATTCTGGGTGTGGCACTGGCGCTGGCGACAGATTTGCCGATCTGGTCAGGCGTCTTGATTGTGGCGCTGGTGATGGCGCTGATTGTCAGCAGCCTGTCCGAGCGGCACGTCAGCGCGGACGCCCTGCTGGGGGTGCTGGCGCATGCCGCGCTTGCACTGGGGCTGGTGGCAGTTTCACTGCTGCCGGGGCAACGGGTGAACTTGTCCGCCTATCTGTTTGGCGAAATTCTGGCTGTCACGCGTGGCGACCTGATGGTGATCTGGGGCGGTGCGGCGGCCGTCATTGCGCTTTTGGTCTGGCGCTGGTCTGCGCTGCTGACCGCCACGCTCAGCCCCGATCTGGCACAGGCCAGCGGCGGCAACCCCCGGCGGGAACAGCTTATCCTGACCTGTGCGCTGGCCATAACCGTTGCTGCGGCAATCAAGGTGGTCGGCGCATTGCTGATCGCGGCTTTGCTGATCATCCCTGCGGCCACGGCCCGCCCCTTTGCCCGCACCCCCGAAGCGATGGCGGTCTGGGCCGTTATTTTCGGCGCGTTGGCCGCCTTGGGCGGGCTGGCAGGGTCGTTTGCATTTGATACCCCGACAGGGCCCAGCATTGTCACGCTGGCGGCGGTGTTCTTTGCGCTGTCAAACGCCTTCGCCGCCATTTTGCGCGGGATTGCGCAAAGGACTGGCAAGCGCCGACAAGTCGGCTAACATCCGGCTGAAAGAGGAGAAATAGATGCAAACGCAGGTCGTGATCATCGGAGGCGGCCCTTCTGGCCTGCTGTTGGGGCAATTGCTGCACTGCAAGGGGATCGACGCTGTCGTGCTGGAACGCAAAACCCGCGCCCATGTCCAAGGTCGCATCCGCGCAGGTGTGCTGGAACAGGGGCTGGTTGCGATGCTGGGCGAAGCAGGCGTGGATAAAAGACTGCACGCGGAAGGGCTGGTCCATGACGGCACCATGATCGCCCACGATGGGGGCATGTTCCGGGTGGATTTCACCGCCCATGCCGGCAAGCCGGTGATCGTTTATGGCCAAACCGAAGTGACGCGCGATCTTTATGACGCGCGTGAACGTGTGGGCGCCACCACCGTGTTTAACGTAGAAGACGTGGTCATAGAGGGCGCCGACAGCGACGCACCCTCTGTCAGCTACACCGCCCAAGGCACGCGGCATACCATCCGGTGCGATTTCATTGCGGGCTGCGACGGCTCGCACGGGGTCAGCCGCCGCACCATCCCCGAGGATTTGCGCACCGAATACGAAAAAGTCTATCCCTTCGGCTGGCTGGGCATCCTGTCTGAGACACCGCCGGTCAGTCACGAACTGATCTATGCCAATTCGGATCGTGGTTTTGCGCTGTGTTCGATGCGCCACGAAACGCTCAGCCGCTACTACGTGCAATGCGCCATGACCGACAAGGCCGAGAACTGGTCAGATGCTGATTTCTGGACCGAGTTGAAACGACGCCTGCCTGAAGACGTGGCGGAAAAGCTGGTCACTGGCCCGTCGATTGAGAAGAACATTGTCCCGCTGCGGTCATTTGTAAGCGAACCGATGCGCTGGGGGCGGCTGTTTTTATGCGGCGACGCGGCGCATATCGTGCCGCCGACTGGTGCCAAGGGGCTGAACACAGCGGCATCGGACGTGCATTATTTGCATCAAGGCTTGTCGGCATGGTATCTGGACGGTGACGACGACGGGCTGACGCATTATTCCGAACGCGCCCTTGCCCGCGTCTGGAAGGCAGAAAGGTTCAGCTGGTGGTTCACCGCGCTGATGCACCGTTTTCCGGATCAGTCGGGATTTGATCTGCGCATGCAACGCGCCGAACTTGAGTTTTTGCGCACCAACGACGCGGCCCAGGCCGCCATGGCGCAAAACTATGTGGGGTTGCCCTTTTGACACAAGTCACCACACCCAAAGGCCCCTATCTGCCGCGCGACGCAAACAGCCACCCTGCGGTACTGTATCCGGCCTACAAAAGCAGCACCTACCGCAGCCCGACCGCGCCGCGCCTGCACTTTCCCACCACTCAAAGCGAACAGACAGGTCCGGTCTTTGGTCATGATCTGCTGGGCCCGCTTGATGACGATCTGCGGCAGAACTTTGCCGCCGCGGGTCAGTCTGCTATCGGTCCGCGCATTTTGGTGCATGGCAAGGTGCGCGATCAGGCCGGTCGCCCGGTGCCCGGTGCCTTGCTGGAGGTCTGGCAGGCCAATGCCGGTGGGCGCTACCGGCACGCACGCGAAGGCTATATCGCGCCGCTTGACCCGAACTTTGGCGGCTGTGGACGCGTGATCACCGATGCGGATGGCCGCTACTGCATTCGCACGATCATGCCTGGGCCATACCCCTGGCCGAATGGGCCGAACGACTGGCGCCCCGCGCATATCCATTTCAGCGTCTTTGGCGCGGGATTTGCCCAGCGGTTGATTACGCAGATGTATTTTGAGGGCGATCCGTTGATCTGGCGTTGTCCCATTGTCGGCGCGGTCGCAGACCCCGATGCGGTCAAGCGGCTGATTGCACCGCTGGATATGGCCGCTACGCAGCCGATGGACGCGCTGGCCTACCGGTTTGACATCACCCTGCGCGGGCGCAGCCAGACCCCGTTTGAAAATCGACCGGAGGGGATGTAATGGCAAAGCCGCTGCCAGAGACCGCCAGCCAGACCGCCGGACCCTATGTGCACATCGGCTGCACACCCAATCAGGCCGGAGTGACGGGGGTTTATCCCACCGATCCGGGCAATCGGATGATAACCGATGCGGCCTCAGGCGCGCGGATCACGCTGACGGGGCGCGTGTTTGACGGGCTTGATGCGCCGCTGTGCGATGCCTTGATCGAAGCGTGGCAACCCGATGCAAAGGGCCGTTTCGCCGGCATGGCGGACGCCGATCCGCATGTCACCGGCTTTGGCAGGTGTGCCTGCGATCCGCAAACGGGACTGTTCAGGTTCGATACCATCCGCCCCGGCGCGGTGCCCTGGCCCGCAGGCGGCATGCAGGCGCCGCATATCACGCTGTGGATCGTGGCGCGCGGCATCAATATCGGGCTGCACACGCGGGTCTATTTTGCCGATGATCCAGCCATCGGGACTGACCCCGCGCTTGCCCTTATCGACGATCCATCGCGCAGAAGAACGCTGTTGAGCCATCCAGATGGGCATGGCGGATATCACATTGATATCCACCTACAAGGCCCTGAAGAAACTGTGTTTTTCGATGTCTGAGCGGCACACCCTCGCGTCTTAGCGGGGCTTTATTACCGCTGTCGCCTCGATCTCGACCTTTGCTTCGTCTTCGATCAGAGCCGCGACGACTACCATTGCCATCGACGGAAAATGGCGTCCCAGAACCTCGCGGTACGCGCGGCCGACCTCGGCCTGTGCCGCCAGATATTCAGCCTTGTCGGTCACATACCAGGTCAAACGCATGATATCCTCCGGCACACCGCCC
>JAGXHC010000078.1 GCA_024636405.1 Sulfitobacter sp.
ACGCCTCGCCACTGAAATGGGTCGTGATGTTCGCGCCGCTGGCTTTTGTCTTCGGTCTTGGTGCGGCGCTGAACCGTATCTCCGCCGCGACCGCACAGCTGGTGTTCTACGTCTTTGCCGCAGTGATGGGCGTGTCCCTCAGCTCGATCTTTCTGGTCTTCACTGGTTATTCGATTGCCCAGGTATTCCTGATCACCTCGATCGCCTTTGCGGGCCTGTCCTTGTGGGGCTACACCACAAAGAAGGACATCTCGGGTTGGGGAAGCTTCCTGATCATGGGCGTCATCGGCCTGATCGTGGCATCTATCGTGAATATCTTCCTTGCCTCTTCGGCGCTGATGTTTGCCATTTCCGCGCTTGGCGTGCTGATCTTCGCGGGTCTCACGGCCTATGACACCCAGAAGATCAAGACTGAGTATCTGGCCCACGCCAGTTCCGCCGACAGCGAATGGCTGGGCAAGGCCGCCATCATGGGCGCGCTGAGCCTGTACCTGGACTTCATCAACATGTTCGTGATGTTGCTGCACCTGTTCGGCAATCGCGAATAGCCTGCCTACACCTCAGGTATATAAGGGCCGGTCCTGCAAGGGAGCGGCCCTTTTTATTGCTTCACCAGTAGCGGCACGCGGCCCGATCCACGTGCAATAAGGTAAAGCTCGGGCACATGCGCGGCGCCGGGCCTTCGCCGTTCACGCAACCATAAAACGTGTTGTCGCCGTTCTGCGCTATTCTTTTGGCCCAAAATATCCCGGGGTCTGGGGCAGCGCCCCAGCCGGTCCTGACTGCCCAAGTGGCCCGAAATCATTCAGCCGCATTTACCGAACTTACGCCACTGTCACTGGCGATTCTTATGTGCTCAGGCCAACACCTCGAACAGCTGCCCGACGCCAGCGGTCACAGCCATCGCGAGGCTTCCCCACAAAACGACCCGCCGTACCGCAGGCCCAATGGGTGCACCACCCAGACGCGCGCCGCCACTGCCCAGTAGCACCAGCGCAATCACCGCCACGATCGCCACCGCGATTCCTGACCAACTCAAAGGCGCTGCGATGGCTGCAAGCAGCGGCAAACCGCCCCCAAGGCCAAACGCCAACGCCGAGGCCCCTGCCGCCTGCATCGGGTCCGCCTGCCCGGCAAGCCCGAACATGCCTAATTCCTCGCGGGCGTGGGCGCCCAGTGCGTCATGGTCGGTCATCTGCGCGGCCACCTCCAGCGCCAGATCGCTTTCCACGCCCCGACCTTCCAGCCCCTCGGCAAGCTCGCTCAGCTCATAATCCGGGTCTTCGATCAACGCGACGCGTTCACGCTCCAGATCCGCGCGTTCCACGTCCGCTTGCGCAGAGACGGACACGTATTCCCCCGCAGCCATTGACAACGCCCCTGCGGTCAGCCCGGCCAGTCCGGTCAGGACAACGTTGCCATGCCCCATGCCCGCAGCAGTAACGCCGACCAGCAGGCTGGCCGACGATACGATGCCATCGTTCGCCCCCAGCACGGCGGCGCGCAGCCAATTGCTGCGGTTAATGTAGTGACCTTCTTTGGGCATCGTGAACTGTCCTGTAAATCAAACCTGCGGACAGGGTCGCGAAACGCCCTGAAACATCAAAGGATCAATGATCAGAAGGGCTCGGAGCCGATCCCAGTAAATCCGATGCCGTGGCTGACATTCGCGGGTGGATGATCAATATCGGTGCAGGCCGCGATCAATGCGGCACAGGTCAGCAGAATGAGTGTCTTTAAGGGCATGTCCGTTTCCTTGGCAGAGGAGTGTGGATCAGGTATCGCCCCTTGCCGCGCCCAAAGCAACCGGGGAAGCGCGGATGTGGTGAAATGCGAAAGACCGCGCTAGTGGCGCGGCCTTTGGAAATTCTGTAAAAGGCGGCGATCTTACTTGATCTTGCCTTCTTTATAATCAACGTGCTTGCGCACGACGGGGTCGTACTTTTTGATGACCATCTTCTCGGTCATGGTGCGCGCGTTCTTCGTGGTGACGTAGAAATGGCCCGTGCCCGCGGACGAGTTCAGACGGATCTTGATCGTGGTTGGCTTTGCCATCTTTTCTTCTCCTGCTGCACCGCCCGCCGCCAGCGGGGTGCGTGAATCCTGAAGCTTGGCTTCTAAGGATGTCGGGGGCCGAGTCAACCGCTATTTCCGGCGCCACCCCCACGACATGGCGGAAAATTTGAAATTTTTCGCCTGTCTCGCATCCAAAGAACCCGCTTCCCGCCAGATGTAACGCATCCGGTGGAAAAATATGCGCGGAAGGCCTGTAAGCCGGATTCTGTGCCTGCCTTGCGACAGGTGATGACCATTCCTCTGACCGCACCGTTACCGATGCAGCTACAGCTGCCAACCCGGACCTGCTGGGGCAGAAGCAGCCCCGCCATTCACCGTTACCGGATCAGGCACGCGGTCCCTATTTGGCATTGCTCCCGGTGGGGCTTGCCATGCCGCCGCTGTTGCCAGCCGCGCGGTGGGCTCTTACCCCACCGTTTCACCCTTACCAACCCCGTGGTATCGGTTGCCCGACCTTTGGGATGGCGGTCTGTTTTCTGTGGCGCTGTCCGTCGGGTTACCCCGCCCGGGCGTTACCCGGCACCGTTTCTTCTGGGAGTCCGGACTTTCCTCGACCACGTTACCGCAGCCGCGGCCATCCAGCCTTCCGCGCCCGCCTGCCCTAGCGCCATTGCGCGGGGCCCGTCAATGGCTGTCGGGAAGTGCTGCTATATCGGCAGGGCAAAACGGCCCGGTGGCCTGGGGCCTGAACCGAAGCCGCACAGCAGTCAGAAGCGTGGCGTCATCCACGTCAGCGGAATATCCCACCGCCTGCGCCGCGCGCCGAAAAGCCACCGCATCGGATGTGGCCGCCGCCGTTTCATTGCCGCCCGGCACCGCCAGCCCCTGCCGCGCAAGCCGCGCCCAGTCAAACCGTCGGCCGGGATCGGCCTTGCGCCCCGGCGCCATGTCGGAATGACCGATCACACCTGACGCGGGGATATGCCAACGCTCCATAATGCCGCGCAGCAAGGCTTCAAGCCTGGCCATCTGCGGCTCGGAAAACGGATGTGTGCCACGGTTGTCCAACTCGATCCCGATGGAACGGGAGTTGATATCATCCTGACCGGCCCAAGTGCCCTGCCCCGCATGCCATGCGCGCTGGGTCTCATCGACCATGGCGGTGACCGCGCCGGTCCCGGAGATCAGATAATGCGCTGACACCTCGGCTGCGGGATCACACAGCCGCGCAACTGCTTCGCGTGCGGATTGCATTGCGGTGTAATGGATCACGATCAGACTGGGCAGCAGGCCACCGCGACGCGGACCGCAGTTCGGTGAGGCGCGCCAGACCACGTCTTGCACGCCCATCAATCAGCTCTTTTGCGCGGCCCGGCGAAACGGGGATGGATCCCAGTCACAGGCGAATCCGTCACCGTCAGGGTCCATGCCGTCCCGGTCACGTTCCGGCCCGCCATTGGCCAGGAATGCAATCTGGGCCTGATCAGGATGGCTGTACTCCGCGCAGGAGCGCGCGTATTTCGCGGCCTTGTTAAAGCCACCGCGCGAATAGACCTTGGTGCCACGCGCATGATTGCTTTGCAGGGCATAGGCCACGATATTGGGTCCGGCATCGGCACGGTCCGGCAGCGCTTCGGGCTGAACCACTTGATATTGCGCGCGATTTGCGGCGATGCGTGCGGCGTCGTCCCCAATGCTGCGCTGTCCGGACACCGCATCAAAGCTGTTTTCGTTGCTAATGCCTGCGTCGTTCAGCACGGGAGGCGGCGGATTGGACGGGCTGGCCTGCAACGGCTCCAGCCCGGAGGTGACGGACGCATCGCCGCCAGCCGCGATACCCGCGCCCGGACGGGTGGCCGCCAGAATGCGGGCGGTCTGTGCCGCTGTCGCTTCGGCAGAGCCGTCGTCAATCGGCGTCAATGCTGCTTCAGATACTGATGCAGGTGCCGGCACTGCGTCGCCGGTCAGTGCCGCGTCGCGGTCCGCCTGCTGCTGCTCGAACGATCCGTTGAACCCCACGCCCTGACCCGAATCCGGAATGGCAGGCTGACAGGCGGCCAGGGCCATGCCGACAGCCATAAGGGTTATTGTGCGTATCATCATCAAACCTGCTCTTTTTCTGCTTTGTCGGGGGCAATTACCACCATTTGTCCGGCTTGGCTACAAAACCTGCACTGCGCTCCAGCGCATAGGCGGATGACAGCAACTCTGCCTCTTCCCACGGTCGCCCGATCAATTGCAGACCCAAGGGAAGTCCCTGATGATCGCGCCCTGTGGGCACTGCGATGCCGGGCAATCCAGCCAGATTGACGGTGACGGTAAACACATCATTGAGATACATCGCCACCGGATCGGCATCGGACATTTCACCCAACCCGAACGCCGCCGACGGGGTGGCAGGGGTCAGAATACTGTCGATACCCCGTGCAAATACCTCTTCGAAATCGCGCTTGATCAGCGTCCGCACCCGTCGCGCGCGGTTATAATATGCGTCGTAAAATCCCGCCGACAGCACATAGGTGCCAATCATCACGCGGCGCTGCACCTCAGCGCCAAACCCCTCGGCGCGGGTTTTTTCGTACATCTCGGTGATGCCGTCACCCTGTTCCATCTTGGCCCGGTGGCCATAGCGCACCCCGTCATACCGCGCGAGATTTGACGATGCTTCGGCCGGCGCGATGACATAATAGGCAGGCAGCGCATATTTTGTGTGGGGCAGCGAAATATCGACAATCTCGGCGCCCGCATCCCGCAGCATGTCGGCGCCGTCCGCCCAGAGCTTTTCGATCTCGTCGGGCATGCCGTCCATGCGGTATTCCTTTGGGATACCGATCTTCTTGCCCCGCACGTCCCCGGTCAGCGCCGCCTCAAAGTCCGGCACCGCCAGATCGGCGCTGGTGCTGTCCTTGGCGTCATGGCCTGCCATCGCGCCCAGCATGATCGCCGCATCACGCACGGTCTTTGTCATCGGTCCCGCCTGATCAAGGCTGGAGGCGAATGCCACCACGCCCCAGCGCGAACAGCGCCCGTAGGTCGGCTTGATCCCCACGATCCCGGTAAAGGCCGCAGGTTGTCTGATCGACCCGCCGGTATCCGTGCCGGTTGCCGCCAGACACAGGTCCGCCGCCACCGCCGCTGCTGATCCACCAGAAGAACCGCCCGGCGTCAGCGCCGTTTCGTCATTGCCGCGCCGCCACGGGTTGACGGCATTGCCGTAAACGGAGGTTTCATTGCTGGACCCCATGGCAAACTCATCCATGTTAAGCTTGCCCAGCATGACGGCACCTGCGTCAAACAGGTTCTGGCTGACCGTACTTTCGTATTCCGGCAGAAACCCTTGAAGAATACGCGACCCCGCCTGGGACGGCACACCCTTGGTACAGAACAGATCCTTGATCCCGATAGGAAGACCGCACATCGCCGGCGCATCCCCTGCCTTGATCTGTGCGTCCGCCTTGTCGGCCTGTTTCAGCGCGATCTCAGGCGTGTGATGCACAAAGGCATTCAACGCGCCCGCACCGTCAATGGCCGCCAGACAGGCCTGGGTCAATTCCTTCGACGTCACGTCACCTTTGCGCAGCATGTCGCGCGCTTCGGCCAGCCCCAACTTGTTCAGATCAGTCATTATTCGACCACCTTCGGCACTGCAAAGAATCCTTCACGCGCGTCCGGCGCGTTGGCCAGCACCGCGCGTTGCTGATTGCCGTCCGTCACCGCGTCCACGCGCCGCCTGAGCACCTGCGGTGTCACGGATGTCATCGGCTCCACACCGTCGATATCCACCTCTGCAAGTTGCTCGATGAAACCGAGGATGGTGTTGAATTCCTGCGCCAGCGCCGGCAACGCCTCGGGCGCCACCTTGATCCGGGCCAGTTTCGCCACGCGGGCGGCGGTGCTTTCGTCGATTGACATGGCGTATCCCTCATCTGCTTGTCCGCCATTTACCGCTCACAAGACGTGCTCGCAAGGGCGCGGCGGACTTTGGGTGTTATCGGGCGGAAAAAATCAGCGCTGCTGCCTCCCTTTGCCGCAATATCGCGCTACAGTCGGCAAAACCCTACAACGGAGAGAAATCATGGATATCATCTGGCTTGGCCACGGCGGGTTTCGCATTGAAATAGAAGACCAGATCCTGCTGATTGATCCCTGGCTGACAGGGAACCCGATGTTGCAGGAATCGCAGCATGGGGCGGCTCTTGAGGCGGCGACGCAGATCCTTGTCACCCACGGTCACGGCGATCACACAGGTGATCTTGAAGCGGTTGCGAAAAAGACCGGCGCCCCGGTTGCCGGTATGGTGGAACTCATGGGCTGGTTTGCGGCAAAAGGCGTCAAAAACACGACCGGGTTCAACAAAGGCGGAACGATCCACTGTGGCAAGGTTGCGGTCTCGATGGTGCCGGCATCGCATTCTTCATCGGTAGATGGGGACGGCGGGCCGGTCTACATGGGCGGTGAAACTGGGTTCATCATCAAGGGCGAAGGCCACACGATCTATTTCTCAGGGGATACAGGAATTATGGCCGACATGGATTGGATCGGCGATTTTTACAAACCCGACATCGGCATTCTGTCCGCCGGCGGCCATTATACAATGGGTATGGCCGAGGCGGCATATGCGGCAAAGCGCTATTTCAATTTCAAGACTGTGATTCCTTGCCATTACCGCACATTCGGGCTGCTCGAAGACAGCGCGCAGGCGTTGACTGACGGGCTGCCCGGCGTGGACGTGATTGAGCCACAGGTTATGGCGGCGATTATCATCTAAGGGTCATGGCGCGTCATACCGGCCAGACACCCAAGATTGCCGTCCATCCTGATCCCCGTCTCTTATACACATCT
>JAGXHC010000079.1 GCA_024636405.1 Sulfitobacter sp.
AAGCGTTAGACCCTGTTCAGTGCACGCCCCTCAGGCGCGTTTTTGGCGGGAGATCTGAACGGCCAGAATGCCCATCGCAATGATGAAGACGCCCAGAATGTCGCGCGGGCCGATCTGTTCACTGAGCAGGACGGAGGCGACGGCGACGCCGAAAAACGGATTGAGGAAATGAAATGTAGCCGCGCGGGTGGCCCCGATGCGGTCAACCAGCCAGAACCAGACCACGGTGGCCAGCAGGCCGGGGACAAGGCAGGTATAAATGAACGCAATTGCCAGCGGCCAGGTTGGGTTGACGCGCGGTGTCTCGAACAACAAGGTTGCGATGCTGAGCGCGACGCAGCCGACCAACATCTGCAACCCCACCACCATCAGGAAATTGCCGCCAGATGTCGCGCCGCGGACCGCCAATGTGGCCACGGTCAGCGCGATGACACCGATCCCGCACAACAAGACGCCCGTCATGTCAACGCCGCCGCTGAACCGTGCGGCCATGATGATGCCGACACCGGTCATGCCGGCGATCAGACCGGCAATGCCCAACGGGCGCAGTTTGTCACCCATGAACAGCCACGCGGCCAGTGCAACCAACAGCGGCATGGTGGAGGCGATAATCGCGGCGAGAGACGCCTGCACGGTCTGCATCGCAACGAAGTTGAGGCCAAGGTACACAGCGTTCTGGAGGATGCCGAAGACGATGGTTGCACGCCACTGTGACGGCGTCAGTCGCCAGCTTTGGCCCAAGGCAAGGGCCAGTCCGACACCCAGAAGGCCGGACACAAGATACCGCATCGACAGCGCGAACAGCGGGGATGCGTCGCCGACGATGATCCGCGCGGAGGTGAAGGCCGAAGACCACATCAGGGCGAACACAAGACCGGCCAGTATCGCGCGAATGTCCATAGTTTTGCCTGCCGCCCAATCCCGATTTATCAGACGCGACCTTTTCTGAAAGTCGGACCAAGGGCAAGGGGCCGCGCCACCACGGGCGGCATCAGATCACACCACAAACGAAAAGGGCCGCCCATGAAGGCGGCCCTTGTTAAGTTGGCCACGAGGGCCGGAACTTAGTTGTTCACGCTGTCCTTGAGCGCCTTCGCGATGGTCATTTTCACCACCTTGTCGGCATCTTTCTTGAACTGCTCGCCGGTCGCAGGGTTGCGGACCATACGCTCGGGCCGTTCGCGGCAGTAGATTTTGCCAACGCCGGGCAGAGTTACGGCGCCGCCGTTCGACACTTCACGCGTGATCAGGTTGCACACCGCGTCAAGCGCTGCGCCTGCAGATTTCTTGTCTGTGCCCATATCATCCGCCAGTGCGGCGACGAGTTGGGTTTTAGTCATTGGTTTGGTTGCCATCTTTTTTATCTCCTTCGTCCGCCCGAATTTAGGGCCTCACGACCGGAATGTAACGGCATGTAGTGGGATAACACAACGAATAGTGGTGCGAAAAACGTTAAAACATGAGTTTTTTGCTGATTTCCGCCGTCAAAGGAAGGCGGTTTCGTCAAATGACCGCAATTTCCGACTGTGAATACGCTCCAACGGCATGCGGCGCAAGAGTTCCATCGCGCGGATTCCTATCATTAAATGGCGCGCAACCTGCGTTTTATAGAAATCCGACGCCATTCCCGGCAGTTTCAGCTCGCCGTGCAGCGGTTTGTCGGAGACACACAGAAGCGTGCCGTAAGGCACACGGAAGCGATAGCCATTGGCGGCAATCGTAGCGCTTTCCATATCCAGCGCGATTGACCGCGATTGGCTGAGACGGTGCACCGGCCCTGAATGATCACGCAATTCCCAGTTGCGGTTGTCGATGGTGGCAACGGTGCCGGTCCGCATGATCCGCTTCAGCTCGTACCCTTCGAGTTGGGTGACCTGCGCCACTGAACGTTCCAGCGCGATCTGGATTTCCGCCAATGCCGGGATCGGCACCCAAACCGGGAGGTCATCATCCAACACGTGGTCTTCGCGCAGATAGGCATGGGCCAGCACAAAGTCCCCCAGCGCCTGCGAATTGCGCAGCCCGGCACAATGGCCGACCATAATCCAGGCATGCGGACGCAGCACCGCGATATGGTCGGTCGCTGTCTTGGCATTCGAGGGGCCGACGCCGATGTTTACCAGCGTGATCCCGGTCCCATCAGCGCGTTTCAGGTGATAGGTTGGCATCTGAGGCGTCTTCAATGTCTCAGGCAAAAGCGCATCGCCGTCGGTGATTTCGTTATTGCCGGTGGACACGAAAGACGTATAGCCGCTGTCGGGGTCGCGCAGCATGGCGCGGGCGTATTCTTCAAATTCGGTCACGTAGAACTGGTAGTTGGTGAACAGCACGTGACACTGGAAATGTTCCGGATCGGTGGCCGTGTAATGGCTCAGCCGTGCCAGCGAATAATCCACCCGCTGCGCGGTGAAGGGCGCCAGCGGTCGGACGCCGTCCTGTGGCACATGGGTGCCATTCACGATGTCATCGTTGGTTGTGGCCAGATCAGGCACATCAAAGACGTCGCGCAGGGTAAAATCAGCGGCGCCTTCCTGTGGGACGGTCATGGCATCGTCACCCGACACGGCAAAATGCACCGGAATGGGCGTGTCCGAAGATCCGATGATCACCGGTTGTGCGTGGTTTTCGATCAGCAATCCGATCTGCTGGATCAGATAGCTTCGAAACAGGTCCGGGCGCGTGATTGTGGCCGCGAAAGTACCGGGCGAGGATACATGCCCGAACGCCAGTCGGCTGTCTACGCGGGCATATGTCGAAGTGCGAAAGCGTATCTCCGGGTAATAGGCGCGGATGCGCACGCGGTCCGGCGTTTGCTCCATCGCTTTGGCAAAGTGATCGCGCAGAAATGCGGTGGCCTGCATATAAAGCTCGGTCAGGCGGTCCACGGCCTCGGTGGCATCGTGGAAAAGTTCGGCGTCCGTGGCTGTGGGGGTAATGAGTTTGGTCATGTAATTGGTTCTAATAGGGGCATGAATTCAAATTTGCGTACATCGACCAGTCCCAGATCGGAAATACGCAGTTCGGGGATAACGACCAGCGCCAGCAGGGAATGCTGCATATAGGCGTTGTTCAATGTGCAACCGCAGTCGCGCATGGCCTGCATCATGCGTTCGGCACTGGCCGCGACGTCGGTTGCCGGGCTGTCGGACATCAGGCCGGCAATGGGCAGTTTGACCAATGCCAGTTCCTGATCATCGCGGAAGATCGTGATGCCGCCGCCCACCTCAGCCAGCCGGTTCGCGGCCAGCGCCATCTGGTCGGCATCGGTGCCCACGACGATCATGTGGTGGCTGTCGTGTGCCACGGTGGACGCCATGGCCATACGCCCGTCATAGCCAAAGCCGGAGACAAAGGCGTTAACGACCCCCCCGGTGGCGCGGTGCCGTTCAACCAGCGCGATCTGGCATACCTCGCCGGTGGCCTGCACCCGCCCGTCCGTGACCGGCAGTTCAAATTGCAACGCTTTTGTCGGAGCCTGATTTTCCACCACGCCAATGACATTGGCGGTCACGGCGTTGGCCCCGGCGGGCGCCGCAATGTGAAATGCCTCTGCGGTCAGGGTCTTGCCCATATGCACCGTCTGGCGCGCGCTGTCGGGCCAGTTGTAATGGGGGCAATCAACAAGGCATTTGCCCGCCTCGGCGACAATACGACCGCGTGCAATCACCACGTCAATCGGCAGCGTTCTGAGGTCCGGGGTCAGGATCACATCCGCCCTGCGACCGGGCGTCAATGACCCGATGTCACGTTCCATCCCGAAGTGGGTGGCGGTGTTGATCGTGGCCATCTGCAAGGCGATCACCGGGTCGCATCCACAATCGATGGCATGACGCACGACGCGGTTCATATGTCCGTCGTTGACCAATGTACCCGAATGGCAATCGTCCGTGCACAGAATGAAACTGCGCGGATCAAGCCCTTTTTCCGTCACCGCCGTGATCTGGATTTCTACGTCGTACCACGCGGACCCCAGCCGCATCATGGACCGCATCCCTTGCCGCACGCGCGCAATGGCGTCGGCTTCGCAGGTGCCTTCATGGTCATCCGCAGGGCCCCCTGCGACATAGGCGGCAAATGCCGGGCCCAGATCGGGAGAGGCATAATGCCCGCCCACGGTCTTGCCCGCCGCCTGCGTCGCCGCGATTTCAGCCAGCATTTTGGGATCAGCATTGCTGACGCCGGGGAAATTCATCATCTCGCCCAGACCGACAATGCCGGGCCATGTCATCGCTTCGGCGACATCGTCCGCCGTGATCTCAAATCCGGTGGTTTCAAGGCCCGGCGCTGAAGGTGCGCAGGACGGCATTTGCGTAAAGATATTGACGGGCTGCATCCGGGCTTCGTCATGCATCATCCGCACGCCGTCCAGGCCCAGAACATTGGCGATTTCATGCGGGTCGGTAAACATGGACGTGGTGCCATGCGGGATAACGGCGCGGGCAAATTCGGCAGGGGTCAGCATGCCGGATTCAATATGCATATGCGCGTCACAAAGGCCGGGGATCATATAGCGACCGGCGGCGTCGACAATCTGGGTGTCATCACCGCGGCAATGATCGGCGGATGGTCCGACGAAGGCAATGCGCCCGGCGACGATGGCGATGTCATGATCTGGCAGACATTCGCGGGTGTGAACATTCACCCAGATGCCCCCGGTGATAATCATATCCGCGGCGCGCCTTCCGGCGGCAACGGCGATCAATTGGTCGGCAACGTCATGCCATGCGGGAAAGGATTTATGTGTCATGTCCCAAGGTGCCATATGGTATGGCCATGTTCAAGCACACCCGGAAGGGGAATCCGATGGATTTCGAGACCGTATCGCCCGAAGACTTTGGCGCTGGCCTGCGCGGTATCGGGCTTAACCTGCTGGTTCGCGATGTGCCGCGTCAGGCGGCGTTTCTGTCAGAAACATTCGGGATGACTGCGCACCGTGTTACGGCAGATTTCGCCATAATGGTTTACGGCGGGCAAGCGTTCCAGTTGCACAGTGATGCAACGTACCACAACAATCCGCTGCTGGGGCTGGTGCCGGAAAACCCGCCGCGCGGCGGGGGGTTGGAGATCAGATTATATGACAGCGATCCGGACGCGGTCTGCCTGCGCGTCGCGGCGGCGGTTGGTGCGGCGGCGGGTGGCACGGTGCTGCAAGGTCCGACGGACAAGCCCCACGGCCTGCGAGAAGCCTATGTCCTGTGCGAAAACGGCTATGCCTGGGTGGCAAGCCGTCCGCTTTGAAATGCTGCAAGGGCACGGCGCAGCCATGCCGAAAAGGCTTGTGCTGCGGGCATGGATTGTGCCTGCGCGGATTGGATCAGGTAGTAGGCCTCGGGCATTGCGGCGCGGTGGGAATAAGGCGCGATCATGCGGCCTTGGGCGATCATGCCCGCCACCAGCGCATCATGACCCAGCGCCATACCCCGCCCCGACGCAGCAACGGCCAGCGGCACGGCATAGGTCGTCACATATGTCACAGGCGGATCGCCCCAGTGCAGGTCTTGTTCTTCTGCCCAGGTGGCCCAGTTGGCCATCATGCCGGAACAGTCGAACAGCGCCTGACCCTGCACATCCTCCAGTGGCACGGCACAACCGGGTGCGCAGACTGGATAATAGCTGTCGCGCATCAACGGTTCGGCCAGCACGGTATCA
>JAGXHC010000080.1 GCA_024636405.1 Sulfitobacter sp.
AGAAATTTGTAATCCTGCTGCGGGATGACCCCACCGCAGATCACCAGAATATCTCCTGCGCCCGCGTCATTCAGCGCCTTGATCAGTTGTGGTGCCAATGTTTTGTGCCCGGCGGCCTGCGACGAAATGCCGATCACGTGCACATCATTGTCCACCGCGTCCTGCGCGGCTTCGGCGGGGGTCTGGAACAACGGGCCGACGTCCACGTCAAAACCGATATCGGCAAAGGCGGTTGCGATCACCTTGGCACCCCGGTCATGGCCGTCCTGTCCCATTTTGACCACCAGCATGCGCGGGCGGCGGCCTTCTTCCTCGGCAAAATCCTCTACTGATTTCTGGATCGCGGCAAAGCCTGCGTCGCCCTCATATGCGGCGCCGTAAACGCCTGAGAGGGTTTTGACTTCTGCGCGGTGCCGTCCGAATTCCTTTTCCATCGCCATGCTGATTTCCCCCACTGTCGCGCGCGCGCGCGCTGCTTCCACAGCGGCTTCCAGCAGGTTGCCGCCTGCCTTGGCCCTGTGTGTCAATTCCTCAAGCGCTGCGGTACAGCCCGCTTCGTCACGTGTGCTGCGGATGGCGTCCAGACGTTTGATCTGGCCCGCGCGCACCGCAACATTGTCCACGTCAAGAATGTCGATCGGGTCTTGCTTGTCGCGGCGGTACTTGTTGACGCCCACGATCACTTCGGTGCCGCGGTCGATCTTGGCCTGCCGCGTCGCTGCCGCCTCTTCGATCCGCAGTTTGGGCATGCCGGAGGCCACGGCCTTGGTCATGCCGCCCAGTTCCTCGACTTCTTCGATCAGCTTCCAGGCGGCTTCGGCCAGATCATGGGTCAGCTTTTCAACGTAGTAGCTGCCCGCCAGCGGATCAACGACGGCCGTGATCCCGGTTTCTTCCTGCAAGATCAGCTGGGTATTGCGCGCGATCCGCGAAGAGAATTCCGTCGGCAGGGCAATCGCCTCATCCAGTGCGTTGGTGTGCAGCGACTGGGTGCCGCCCAAAACCGCGCTCATTGCCTCGTAGGCTGTGCGCACGACGTTGTTATAGGGGTCCTGTTCAGACAGGCTGACGCCGCTGGTCTGGCAATGGGTGCGCAGCATGCTTGATTTTTCGTTCTTCGGTTCAAATTCCGCCATGATACGGCTCCAGAGCAGGCGCGCGGCGCGCAGCTTGGCGGCTTCCATGAAGAAATTCATACCGATGGCGAAAAAGAATGACAGGCGCGGCGCGAAACGGTCCACATCCATGCCCGCCGCAATCGCGGTGCGCACATATTCGCGACCGTCCGCCAGGGTGAACGCCAGTTCCTGCACCAGGTTCGCGCCCGCCTCCTGCATGTGATAGCCCGAAATCGAGATCGAATTGAAGCGCGGCATTTCGTTGGCGGTGTATTCGATGATGTCCGCAATGATCCGCATCGATGGCTCGGGCGGGTAGATATAAGTGTTGCGGACCATGAACTCCTTGAGGATGTCGTTCTGGATGGTGCCCGAAAGCACCGCCTTGTCGTGGCCCTGTTCTTCGCCTGCGACGATAAAGCTGGCAAGGATCGGGATCACGGCGCCGTTCATTGTCATGGACACGCTGACCTGATCCAGCGGGATGCCATCAAACAGGATTTTCATGTCCTCGACGGAATCAATGGCCACCCCCGCCTTGCCAACGTCGCCCTCAACGCGGGGATGATCGCTGTCATAGCCGCGGTGGGTCGCCAGATCGAAGGCCACGGAAACGCCCTGCTGACCGCCGGCCAATGCACGTCGGTAAAATGCGTTGGACTCTTCCGCTGTCGAAAATCCGGCATATTGGCGGATTGTCCATGGGCGGCCTGCGTACATTGTGGCCTTCACGCCTCTGGTAAAGGGTGCTGCCCCCGGCACCGACCCCAGATGGTTAACGCCATCTAGGTCTTGCGCGGTATAGACCGGCTGCACGTCGATCCCTTCCAGGGTGTGCCAGGTCAGGTCCTCGACACTGCGGTTGCGCAATTCCGCCTCAGCCAGAGTGCGCCATGTGTCCTTGTCCGATGTCATGTGGATGTCCTCTTGTGATATCGCCCGCGGGCGGACTTGTGTCCGCGCCTTGTCGGGTCGGGTCCTCAGTCAGTGTCGCCAGACCGTCCGCGCCGGACGCGAGCCAGAACAGATCGTCCGCATAGGTTTCGCGCATCGTTGCCGATTGCACGGCGCTGAACGGCTGCCAGCGTCCGCAGGCATCCGGCAAAACGGCGGTGCTTTCGCCGCGCGCGCGCAAGCTGGCGCGCAGGCTGGCAAGATCTGGCGCGCGGTTAAGCCAGCGTGATTTGCCATCAGCAAGGGCCGGCGCGCCGGTGATGGCTGTCAGCAAGACATCGGGCCGCCCGGCGTACCGCTCAAACGGAAGCACCTGAATGTCCGCCTCCGGCACGGCACAGGCAAGATCGGTGATCACGTCGCGCCAACTGCGAGGGGCGTGTGCGATCTGCTCCAGCGCCAGCGTGGTCGGCACGCCATGCCCGCGCCCCACGGCATAGGCGCAGGTCGACGCCCACCATAGATCCTGCGCGCGAACCGACAGGGCGATGCGCGTGATGTGGCCCCCAAAAGCGCTGGAGATGCGCGCCATACGTTCACCGATGGCGGGATAAAGCATGCGTTTGCGCAGGCAGTTACGGGTGCTGCCGATCATGTTTTCATCGCTGACCAGCAGATGGCCCAGATCCCGCACCCGGCACAGATTCAGATGCATCTGAACGCGGCCTTCAGCGCGACGGCGCAGGTTGCGGCCCTTTGCCGCTGCCGGACCGGGGAATATCCCCGACAACAGACCGTTGCGGGTCCGCTGCGGGCCCCAAAAGCCGATGGCGTGTGCGGCAAGCGTGTCAGATTGGTCGCGCAGATAATGCTGAAATGTCGTTGTGCCGCTGCGGTGTGCGCCAATGTGCAGTGATATTTCCATGACGATGCGGCCCAGTCTTTTCAGGTCGGCCGCCCCGTTCGGCCAGAATGCAGGGAACACCGCAGTCATGCGCTGGCACCCGTTGCTTTGGCCTTAACGTGAAAATTGATCAAAAGGCACTTCGCAATTGCGCCCGTTGCCCCTATATCTGAAGGGACAGGAGACTGAATGAAACGCTTTATACTATTTGTTTTTGCTGGCTTAATCGCCTTCTCGGTCGGAGCGCAAACCGCGACAGAACCCGAAGCAGACCCCTTGTTTCTGCCTGCCGATATGGCGGATTTGAGCGAATTCCTCTGGAAAAAGCGGCCGGTTCTGGTCTTTGCCGGCAGTGAAAACGATTCCGCGTATATCGAACAGATGGAATTGCTGCACGAACATGAGGACGATTTGATGGCGCGCGATGTCATTGTCCTCACCGACACCGATCCAGACGCGCGATCGGCGCTGCGCCTGCAGATGCGGCCGCGTGGCTTTATGCTGGTGCTGGTGGGCAAGGACGGTGGTGTGAAGCTGCGCAAACCTTTGCCGTGGGACGTGCGCGAGATCACCCGCAGCATCGACAAGATGCGGATCCGCCAGCGCGAGATCCGCGACGAAAAAGAGCGCAAGGGTCTGATCATCGAATGATCTTCCCCCGCGTGCAATTATGATCGCGCGTCCGCGTCATCGGATCATTCAAACTCCATGATGACGTCATCCACGGCAAGGCTGTCACCTTCGCTGGCGTTGATCTTGGCAACGACGCCCTTTTTCTCGGCGCGCAGGATGTTTTCCATCTTCATTGCCTCGATGGTGCATAGCGCCTGACCTTCCTGAACTTCGTCGCCGACCTGTGCTGCCAGCTTGACCACAAGGCCCGGCATCGGACACAGCAGCATCTTTGACGTGTCCGGTGGCAGCTTTTCAGGCATCAGGCGGGCCAGTTCGGCCTGACGGGGCGTGCGGACATGAACCTTGATGTCTGCGCCGCGGGTGCGGATGCGGAAACCGCCTGAGATTTTGCCGACCTTCAGGATCAGCGCGGCGTCCGCCACCGTCATGTGGGCCAACTGATCGCCCGGCGTCCAGTCACCGCTCACGCGAAGTTCGGTTCCGTCCTCGAATTGCACACTCGCGCCCTTGGGATCAGCCTTGGTCACCACATCGAACGACTGTCCTTGCAGGGCCACATTCCAATGGCTGCCCACTTTGCGTTCGTGGTTGTCCATGCGCCCTGAAACCCGCGCGCGCCGGATTTCGGCCACGCGGTGCATCGCGGCGGTTGCCGCTGCAATGCGGCGCAGTTCGCCGTCCGGCAGGGTGACGCCTTCGAAACCGTCGGGGAATTCTTCGGCGATGAAGGCCGTGGTCATTTCACCGGCGATGAATTTCGGATGATCCATCACAGCGCTCAGGAACGGCAGGTTATGCCCGATCCCTTCCACCTCAAAGCTGTCCAGCGCGACGCGCATCCGCTCGATCGCCTCGTCGCGGGTCGGGGCCCAGGTGCAAAGTTTGGCGATCATCGGATCATAATACATTGAAATTTCGCCGCCCTCATAGACGCCGGTATCATTGCGGACTGCTGTTTCTCCGGCGGGTGCATCACCTTGCCAGGTGTTTTGTTCCAACAGCGGACCTGCCGCGACCTCGGAGGGTGGACGATAGCGCGTCAGCCGCCCGATGGATGGCAAAAACCCGCGATAGGGGTCTTCGGCGTAAAGCCGGTTTTCGATGGCCCAGCCCGTCAGCTTGACGTCAGATTGTTTGATCGACAGCGCTTCGCCATTGGCCACACGGATCATCTGTTCCACCAGATCGACGCCGGTGATCAATTCGGTCACAGGATGTTCGACCTGCAAACGCGTATTCATTTCAAGAAAGTAGAAGTTCCGGTCACCGTCAACGATGAATTCCACGGTCCCCGCAGAGGCATAGCCGACGGCCTGCGCCAGCGCGACGGCCTGTTCGCCCATCGCCTTCCGGGTGGGTTCGTCCAGAAAGGGGCTTGGCGCTTCTTCGACCACTTTTTGGTTGCGGCGCTGGATCGAACATTCGCGTTCGCCCAGATAGATACCGTTGCCGTGGGTGTCGCACAGCACCTGAATTTCGATATGGCGGGGCTGGGTCACGAACTTTTCGATGAAGATGCGGTCATCACCAAAGCTGTTGGCGGCCTCGTTCTTGGACGATTGAACCCCTTCGCGCGCCGCTGCGTCATTCCAGGCGATGCGCATGCCCTTTCCGCCGCCGCCTGCCGAGGCTTTGAGCATCACGGGATAGCCTACTTCGTTCGAGATCTTCACGGCCTCATCCGCATCTGCGATCACGCCCATATAGCCGGGCACGGTGCTGACGCCAGCCTCCTGCGCGATCTTCTTTGAGGTGATCTTGTCGCCCATCTTTTCAATTGCGCCCACAGGCGGGCCGACAAACGCAACGCCCGCATCGGCGAGCGCCTGGGCGAATTTGCTGTTTTCCGAAAGAAATCCATAACCGGGATGCACCGCCTGTGCGCCACTGTCGCGCACGGCCTGCATCACCTTGTCGATCACGATATAGGACTGGTTCACCGGGGACGGACCGATGTGGATGGCCTCGTCCGCCATCTGCACATGCAACGCCTGCGCATCCGCATCCGCATATATCGCCACAGTGGTGATCCCCATCTTGCGCGCCGTCTTGATCACACGACAGGCAATTTCACCGCGGTTGGCGATCAGGATTTTGTTGAACATGGGATGTCCTTCCGGGGCTTGTATGAAACGCAGAAATCCCGCTGCAGCAAAGCCTGCGCGGGAGGTTGGAATAGGATTGGCCTGTCAGCGCGCCGCGCAATCGAAAAGCGCGCGGCGCGTGGACGGATCAGATTACATTGTGTCTGAAACGGAGCGCAATCAGCTGCACTTGTTGGGGTAAAGCTGACAATAGGCGACGCTGCCGGCGGCGCCGACAGCCGCACCTGTGACCAGATTGCCGCTGGTGATCGCCGCGGCGCCGGCACCGACAGCCGCACCGCTAAGTGCCTGTTCGGGCAATGTGTCACCGCATGCGGCAAGGCCGCCGCAGGCCGCAAGGGCCAGAATGATTTTCGTGAAGGGCATTTTGTTGTTCCTGTACTGCTCTTGTTATTAGCCCCAACACCCAAGGCGTGGGACAGTTCCTGTCGCGATGCAAACGCCGTTATGAAATGAAGGCACCTGACAGGTAAAAAATCGGACAGCATTGCCAAATTATCGGCATGCTGCCCGAAAGGGGAAGGGGTATGGTTTCGATCCACGCACGGCCGAGTTTTATCGGCCCGGCCCCGCGCGAGTTTGATCCTGTCGCAGGATGGCGACACTGAAAAGTCCCCCCGCGTAAAACTTCCCGAATCGGCCAGGTGTCGCCGGTCGGCGTCTTGGCGTGGCAATAACATGCCGATCATTCCTCGAACGCGTCAGGGAATGACATCCGTGCCAGGTTAACGTCAAGCACCAGCATCGCCTCATAGTCGGCGGCATCAAAGGGGTCAGTGGCGGGCTTTACCTCGCGGCCAAACAGCCATGACAGACGCCCCGCATCCAGATTGCCCCGCTCGAACGGTTCATCGCCGAATGCCTCGTAAAGTGCCTTGATGAAACCGATGTCGGCGCGCCGGTCGGGTGCGCGACGATCAGCATACCGTTCCCGCCGGGTCAGCGGCGTGACCCCTTTGGGGTTCGGTCGACGAATGGTGAATTGAAAGTCTGTGCTGGGCTGTCGGCCCGGAAATCCGCGATGTTTCAGCATGTTGCACCCCACACAGATTGACGGGGGAAGCCGCGGATCAGGACAGGCGCGAACGCCTGTCCTGTTTTATCGTTACTTATATTTGCCGGTGTAAACGGGCTCGACCGAAATCGGCTCCGGATCAACCACAACATATTCTTCCTGCGTATTTCTTGCACAAGCTGAAACGGCGGCCACCAGGCCGAACGCTGCCAGCAATTTGATGCTCTTCGACATCTAAGTCTCCTGTCACTGTTAACGGGACATGCAGCTGCGATATGCCTCGCACGCCCCTTTTCTGAAGTAAGGGATACTTGGGTATTCCTCCGGGCCACCATATGCGATGTTAAAACCGATTGATATGGGCCGCGCAGCAATCGGCGGCTATGTGACGCCAATGCATCAGCCCCTGTGGAATGTACGGGGTTGGCCGCAAGATGTTGTAGTCTCATCAAAGACCCTCCCAGATACAGATGCCGTCAGAAAGCCTGAATGCTTCGAAAAACTGTGTGGCGTCGGGATCCATCGCGCCGAATTCGGTCGCGCGGTCGGCCAACGACACCACGATGACCTGCCCTGTCAGGCTATATTCTGCAATATATGGGACCGCCACCGCCTCGCAGAGGTAGGCCATGTCAGGCGCCGCGTCACCGGATGTCACGGTGCCGCCGACACGCGCGATCTGCGGTGCGACAAAGCGAAAGCGCAGCCAGATTTCAGCCCCCAGATCATCCACCAACACCTCCTGAAGCTCCACCGGTTGACCGGAGGGGACATCAAAGGCCAGCGCGGGCGTCGCAAAACAGATAAGCGCACCAAGCAGACCGCGTGCCAATGGTGCCAGTCGCGCGTTCAACGGGGGCGCGTCCACGGCACTGACCGGCCTTCTGGGCAAAACGTTACAACGGGATATTGTCATGTTTCTTCCATGGCGTGCGCACCTTCTTGTTACGCAGGCTTGCAAAGGCACGCGCAATCCGCTTGCGCGACATACGCGGCTGAATGACTTCGTCGATAAAACCGCGCTCTGCCGCGACGAAGGGGTTGGCGAACCGCGCCTCGTAATCGGCGGCGTGCCGGGCAATCTTTTCGGGATCCTTGAGATCCGCACGGTGGATGATCTCTGTGGCCCCTTTGGCACCCATTACGGCAATTTGCGCTGTTGGCCAGGCGTAGTTGAAATCTGACCGCAGATGTTTTGACGCCATCACGTCATAGGCTCCGCCATACGCCTTGCGCGTGATCAGCGTCACCATCGGTACGGTCGCTTCGCCATAGGCAAACAGCAACTTGGCGCCATGTTTGATCACGCCGCCATATTCCTGAGACGTGCCGGGCAGAAAGCCGGGCACATCGACCAACGTCAGAATCGGGATCTCGAATGCATCGCAGAACCGCACGAACCGCGCCGCCTTGCGAGAGGAATCAATGTCCAGACATCCCGCCAGCACCATTGGCTGGTTGGCCACTACGCCGACGGTGCGGCCCTCAATCCGGATAAAACCGATGATGATGTTTTTGGCAAAATTTTCCTGAATTTCATAGAAATCCGCCTCGTCGCCCAGCTTGAGGATCAATTCCTTCATATCGTAGGGCGTGTTGGCATTGGCCGGCACCAGCGTATCAAGCGACGCCTCGATCCGTTCAGGATCGTCAAAAAACGGGCGCACGGGCGGCTTTTCGCGGTTGTTCGCTGGCAGCAGATCGACCAGTCGGCGCACCTCTGCCAGTGCTTCCACGTCGTTCTCGAACGCGGCATCGGCAACAGATGACTTCCGGGTGTGTGTGCTTGCTCCGCCCAGTTCTTCGGCTGTGACGATTTCATTGGTGACCGTCTTGACCACGTCGGGCCCGGTCACGAACATATACGAGGTGTCTTTGACCATAAAGATAAAGTCGGTCATCGCGGGCGAATAAACGGCACCGCCCGCGCAGGGGCCCATGATCACGCTGATCTGCGGGATGACACCGGAGGCTTCGATATTGCGCTGGAACACTTCGGCATAGCCTGCAAGGCTTGCCACGCCTTCCTGAATACGCGCGCCACCGGAATCGTTGATGCCAATCACGGGGGCCCCGTTCTGGATCGCCATATCCATGATCTTGCAGATCTTCTGGGCGTGGGTTTCTGACAGTGATCCGCCGAAAACGGTGAAATCCTGACTGAACAAGTAGACAAGGCGACCGTTGATTGTGCCCCAGCCTGTTACAACACCGTCGCCGGCAGGTTTTTGCTGCTCCATGCCGAAATCGGTGCAGCGGTGCGTGACGAACATATCGAATTCTTCGAAACTGCCCTCGTCCAGCAACAATTCGACCCGTTCGCGCGCCGTCAACTTGCCTCGCGCATGTTGTGCGTCGATGCGTGTTTGACCGCCGCCCAGACGCGCATCTTCGCGCCGCTGTTCGAGCTGTTCCAGAATATCTTTCATCGCGCACCCCTAAGGTTGATTGTCCGCACTTTAACGAAGCAAGCGGTTGAACCAAAGTCGAATGATGCAAATTTGCAAATGTTTTTCAAGCCATGCCATGCAAATCGCAAACTTGCAAAGAGCGGTGGAACACATGGACAACCAAACCTGGCCGCTCTACTTCCATTTGCATGAATAATCCCCGACCTGTCCGGATTTTCGACCGGACCACCCCCCCGCATGTTGCCACCCTGATCCTGCTTTCGGGCATGTCGGCCATGGTGATGAACATCTTCCTGCCCAGCTTGCCGAATATGACCGCCTATTTCGAGACGGACTATACGGTGATGCAGCTTTCTGTGGCGCTGTATTTGCTGTTCAGCGCAGTTATGCAGATTTTTATCGGTCCGATCTCGGACAACCTGGGGCGTCGTCCTGTCATGCTTTGGGGTTTGATGCTGTTCGTCATCGCAACGCTTGGCTGCATCTATGCCCCCAGCGCGGAAATCTTTCTTGTTTTCCGCATGGCGCAGGCGGTGGTCGCGGTGGCGATGGTGCTGAGCCGCGCTGTGATCCGCGATCTGTATACGCAAGATCAATCCGCTTCCATCATGGGCTATGTTACGATGGGGGTCGCGGTTGTTCCAATGATCAGCCCCGCACTTGGCGGTGTTCTGGATCAGCTTTTTGGATGGCAGGCGAATTTCTGGGCGCTGTTCATCCTCGGGCTTGCCTCATTTGTTCTGTGCTACTTTGATCAGGGCGAAACCGCGCGCAGTTCCGGTAAATCGCTGATGGCGCAGTTTCGCGACTATCCCGAATTGCTGCGCGCGCCGCGCTTTTGGGGTTACGCCCTGGCGGCCGGTTTTTGCTCCGGCGCGTTTTTCGCCTATCTTGGCGGTGCTCCCTTTGTCGGTTCCGTCGTGTTCGGCATGTCCCCTGCAACGCTTGGCATCTATTTCGGCGCGCCTGCGATCGGGTATTTCCTTGGCAATTTCCTGACCGGACGGTACGCGACGACATTCGGTGTCAATCGGATGGTGCTTTGGGGGTGTCTTGCGAACGCTGTCGGGGGTGCGGTATCGCTGCTGATCTTTTTGGCTGGACTGGGCACACCTTTGTCGTTCTTCGGTATGATGACGCTGGTTGGTCTGGGCAACGGTCTGTGTATTCCGAATGCCACCGCCGGCATGCTGTCGGTGCGGCCGCATCTGGCGGGCACGGCGTCGGGTCTTGGCGGCGCCATCATGATTGGCGGCGGGGCCGGGCTTAGCGCGTTGGCGGGCGCCCTTCTGACACCGGAAACCGGTGCATTTCCCCTGCTGTGGCTGATGCTGCTGACGGCGATTGCGGGGGTTTTTTCTATCCTGTTGGTGATCAGACGCGAAAGGTCATTGGCGTTAAGCGGGCAGTAACCAGACCGCCCCATCTTGTGAGCAGCAGTTTGCAAAGCTACGGTGTTGCAAATTGCAAACTTGCAAAGGGAGCGTCATGGCCACCCAGAAACTTTATGCCGGTGCAAAGCTGCGTGAGATGCGCACCAAAGTCGGGCTGACGCAAAAAGATTTCTCAGCCAGGCTGGGCGTGTCCCTGCCCTATCTCAACCAGATGGAAAATAACAACCGACCCGTCAGCACCACGGTCGTGCTGGCGCTGGCCAGTGAGTTTGGTCTCGACGTGACGGAACTGAGCAGTGGTGACGGCGAAAGGCTGGTCAGTGACATGCGCGAGGCGCTGGCCGATCCTGTCTTTGGCGGCAAGATGCCCGCGCTTGCCGATCTTCGCCTTGCTGCATCGAACGCGCCGGGCCTTGCGCGGGCGTTTCTTGAACTGCACCAGAATTACCGCCAGACCCACGAACGGCTCGCCTCTCTTGACGAAGCACTGGGGCGCGAAGACGCCAGAGCCAGTCCCAGTCCCTGGGAGGAGGTGCGCGATTTCTTTCATTACTGCGACAATTACATTGACGCAGTTGACCGCGCTGCTGAACATTTCGCAGATCTTGAAGGCGGTCACCGCAATATCCGCGTCGCGGCGGTGTCGGCGCTGGCAAACACCGCGATCACCGTCGCATTTGAAGACACCGACACGCTGCGCCGTTTTGATCCCACTTCCGGCGTGCTGTCGATTTCCACACGCACGGCGCCCGAGACACAGACATTTCAACTTCTTTTGCAAGTGGCCTTGTCGCGGCATGATGCACTGCTGGAAGCGACCCTTGACCTTGCGCGATTCCACAGCGCTGCTGCACGCGACATTGCCAAGATCGGACTGGCCAATTATTTCGCCGGCGCTGCCCTGCTGCCCTATGCCGCGTTTCAGTCAAAAGCGCAAGATTGTCGCCATGATCTGGAGATGTTGGCACGTCATTTCGGCGCTTCCATCGAACAGGTCGCGCACCGGTTGTCGACCCTGCAAAGGCCCGGCAGCAAGGGCATTCCGTTTTTCTTTGTGCGTGTGGATCAGGCTGGCACGATCACCAAACGTCATTCTGCGACGCGCCTGCAATTTGCCCGCTTCGGCGGCGCCTGCCCGCTTTGGAATGTGCACAGCGCCTTCGAGACGCCGGGACGTTTCCTGCGCCAACTTGCGGAAACGCCGGACGGCGTGCGCTATATCAGTCTGGCACGCGACATTTCCAAACCGGCGGGCCGGTTCGGGGCGCCGGTGCGCCGCTTCGCAATCTCGCTGGGGTGCGAAGTGCGCCATGCGGCAGCACTGGTCTATGCCGATGGGCTGGACACGGGCCGCAACGAGGCCTTTGAACCGATCGGGATTTCGTGCCGTATTTGCGAACGCAAGGCCTGCCATCAACGGTCCGTACCGCCGCTGGAGCGTCAGTTGATTGTCGATCCGAACCTGCGCGATGTGCTGCCCTACCGGGTCGAGTGATCAGCGCCGCGCGCGCCGCCACCCGGCGCGGACGGCCTGGATCTCTGTGCAGAACCACCGCTCGCCCTTGGCCGCATTGATCCGTGTCCGGCTATAGAATTCCTGCCCAGGCAGATGATAGATGCGGGTGCCCTTGGCACTGATGTTTCCCTTGATGTTGCAATCACCCGCCGGGGGCGCCGGGGCTGTGACCGCGCTGCGCCGCAGCACCCGGTAACGCGCGGGGGAGGTCGTCTTGAAGCCATGAATGCCGCGCCCCGCGACAAAGGTGCGTATTCCGGGGTCATCCGGCCACTGATTCCGAAAGTATTCGGCCACCCATTCCGATTTTATCCGGCCACCGATTCCGGAGCATCCGGCCACCCCAGTGA
>JAGXHC010000010.1 GCA_024636405.1 Sulfitobacter sp.
GAGCTTTCCCGATGCCACACAATGTTCAGAACCCGTCATGTCTGCGTAGCATACTGCCCGCCAGCCCATACGTGGTAGAGCGCAATACCCGTGTCGATCAGCAGGAATTTTGCGGTGTAGACATTCCCGCCAGCCCGCTTTCCAAGGCACATCAGCAGGCGCGCATGACCCAGCGCCGTATGTTGTGGTCGCAGGATCAATTCAGGTCCGAGACCTGAACGACGCAGACGCATTGCATGCCAGACGCATCGCCTGATTTTGCCGTGACGCGGCAAGCCAGCGGTTACGGGGAAACGCGGGGCATCGCAGCATCATCCCGCCATTATCCACAGGTTGTCGCCCGGCCCATTGGGCGACGCCGCCGATTTAGTCGCCCCTGTCACAATTCCTGACGCAATCTGTCGCAACCGGGTCGCGGGGCATTGATACTTGTCGCGGGACTTGGTTGACTGACCGGGTCTGCGGTGAGGGGATCAGGATGCGGTTTTCGGGATTACGCGTATTGCGCGAAGGGTTGACCGGCAACAAGGGCTGGGCGCCACATTGGCGCGATCCCGAACCCAAGGCGGAGTATGACGCGATCATCATCGGCGGTGGCGGTCATGGTCTTTCTACGGCGTATTATCTGGCCAAGGAACACGGGCTGACCAATATCGCGGTGTTGGAAAAAGGCTATCTTGGCGGGGGCAATGTGGGGCGCAACACGACGATCGTGCGCGCCAATTATTTTCTTCAGGGCAATTCCGAATTCTACAGCCACTCGCTGAAACTGTGGGAAGGGCTGGAGGAAGATCTGAACTACAACGTGATGCATTCGCAGCGTGGGTTGATCAATCTGTTCCACTCTGACGGCCAGCGCGACGCCTTTGCGCGGCGCGGCAATGCGATGATCAATCAGGGCGACGACGCGGTGCTGCTGGACCGCGAAGGCGTCCGCAAATATCTGCCCTATCTTGATTTCGACAACATCCGGTTCCCGGTTTATGGCGGGTTGCTGCACCCGCGCGGCGGCACGGCGCGCCATGACGCGGTTGCCTGGGGCTATGCGCGCGGGGCGGACCAGCGCGGTGTGGACCTGATCCAGCAATGCGAAGTCACCGGCATCGACATTGAAAACGGCAAGGTCATCGGCGTGCAGACCACGCGCGGCGCGATCCGTGCCAAGAAGGTCGGGATTGTCGTGGCCGGGCGGTCCGGTCAGGTGGCGGCGATGGCGGGCATGCGTCTGCCGATCGAGAGCCATGTTTTGCAGGCTTTCGTGACCGAGGGGCTGAAGCCCTGCATCGATCATGTGGTCAGCTTCGGGATGGGGCATTTCTATATCAGCCAATCTGACAAGGGTGGGCTGGTCTTTGGTGGCGATCTGGATTTCTACGCCTCCTACGCGCAGCGCGGCAACCTGCCGATAGTGGAGCATGTGATGGAGGCCGGCATGACCCTGATGCCGATGATCGGCAAGGCCAAGGTGCTGCGCAGTTGGGGCGGGATCATGGACATGACGCCTGACGGATCGCCGATCATCGACAAGACGGACACCGAAGGTTTGTTCATCGACTGCGGCTGGTGCTACGGCGGCTTCAAGGCGGTGCCGGGGTCTGGATTCAGCTTTGCGCATCTGATGGCAACGGGCAATCATCACGCGCCGGCGGCGAAATTCCGGCTGGACCGGTTCCGCACGGGGCGCGGGCTGATGGACGAGGAGGGCACCGGTGCGCAACATAACCTTCACTGAATTGTTGGCCAGTCGCGGGGCACATCGGGCACCCGAGCGGTGCCGGGGAGACATGGCATGAGGATCAACTGTCCGATCTGCGGCGAACGGGACCGGCGCGAATTCTACTATCAGGGGGCGGCGCTGACGCGGCCTGCGCCGGACGCGGGCGAGGCCGCGTGGGATGATTATGTGCATCTGCGCGACAACCCGGCCGGGCAGACACGCGATCTGTGGCAGCACGAGGCGGGCTGCGGCGGCTGGATGGTGGTGACGCGTAACACGGTGAACCACGCGATCACCAAGGTAGAGCTGGCCACCGACCTTAAGGGGGCGTTGTCATGAGGATTGCGGGCAAGGGGCTGATCGACCGGAAGACGCCGGTAAAATTCACCTTCGACGGGCATAGTTTCGAGGGTTTCGCGGGCGATACCGTGGCGTCGGCGCTGCTGGCTAACGAAGTGCGGCTGATGGGGCGGTCGTTCAAGTATCACCGTCCGCGCGGGGTGTTGACGGCAGGCAGCGAAGAGCCCAACGCGCTGATTACCGTGGGCCAAGGTGCGCACCGCGAGCCGAACATTCGCGCGACGGTGCAGGAAATTCACGAAGGATTGGTGACGCGCAGTCAGAATGCGTGGCCATCGCTGGCCTTTGATGTGATGGCGGTCAACGATCTGGCGGCGCCGTTTCTGGGGGCCGGGTTCTACTACAAGACGTTCATGTGGCCGCGCAAATTCTGGGAAACGGTGTACGAGCCGATCATCCGCCGTGCGGCGGGTTTGGGCGCGCTGAGCGGGGCGCATGACCCGGACACCTATGAGCGCGCTTTTGCGTTTTGCGATTTGCTGGTGATCGGTGCGGGGCCTGCGGGCCTGATGGCGGCGCTGAGTGCTGCGCGGGCCGGGGCGGATGTCATACTGGCCGACGAAGATGCGGTCATGGGTGGGCGGCTGAATGCCGAAACAATCCAGGTCGACGGCATGCCGGGCCATGTCTGGGCAGCACAGGCGGTGGCCGAATTGGCCTCCATGGAGAACGTGCGGCTGATGACGCGCACGACCGTGACGGGGGCCTATGACGGTGGCACCTTTGGCGCGCTGGAGCGGGTGAACCACCATACCGGCATACGCGCGGGTGGCGCGCCGCTTGAGTGTTTCTGGCGCATCGCGGCCCGGCAATCGGTGCTGGCGGCGGGCGCGCTGGAGCGTCCGGTGGCGTTCCAGAACAACGACCGGCCCGGTATCATGACGGCCGGCGCCGTGCGCGCCTACCTGAACCGATGGGGGGTCAGCCCCGGTAAGAATGTGACCGTTTTTGGCAATAGCGACGATGCCCACCGCACCGCGCGCGATCTGCATGCGGCAGGGGTGCATGTGGCCGCGTTGATTGACAGCAGACCGGGTGCCGTGGTGGCCGATGCGCCGTTTGAGGTCATCACCGGCGCGCAGGTCTGCAACAGTTCGGGTCGCAAGGAACTGGAAGGGATCACCGTGCGCACGGGCAATGCCACGCAGAACATCCAGACCGATTGTCTGGCGATGTCGGGCGGCTGGAATCCCACGGTGCATCTGACCTGCCACCTGAACGGGCGGCCCGACTGGAACGCGGACATTCAGGCGTTTGTGCCAAGCGAGGGTGCTGTGCCCGGCATGACGCCGGCAGGGGCGTGCAACGGCGCATTTTCCACCCACGGTGCTTTGCAAGATGGTATTGCGGCGGCTGGCACGGCATTGAGCGCGCTGGGGATGAAGGCGGGCAAGACTGCGCTGCCGGACGCCGAAGACGCGCCCTATTCCCTGTCGCCGCTCTGGGCTGTGGCGGGCAAGGGGCGTGCGTGGCTTGATTTTCAGAACGATGTCAGCGTCAAGGACGTGAAACAGGCCGCGGTGGAAAACTTCCGCTCGGTCGAGCACATGAAGCGGTACACCACCCAAGGCATGGCGACCGATCAGGGCAAAAGTTCCAACGTCGCGGCGCTGGCGGTGCTGGCGGATGCGACCGGGCGCGGGATACCCGAGACGGGCACGACCACGTTCCGCCCGCCTTATGTCGCGGTTGCGATAGCGGCGATGGGGGCAGGTGCGCAGGGCAAGGGGTTCGCGCCTGAGCGGTTCACCACCAGCCACCGCGCCAGCGTGAAACTGGGCGCGCCCATGATCGAGGCCGGGTTGTGGTATCGGCCCAGCTATTTTCCCCGACCGGGAGAAAGCACATGGCGCCAGTCATGTGACCGCGAGGTAGGATTTGGGCGCAAAACGGTCGGCGTTTGCGATGTGTCGACCTTGGGCAAGATCGACATTCAGGGACCGGACGCGGGCAAGTTGCTGGATCTGGTTTACACCAATATGTTCTCGACGCTGAAGGTGGGGCGCGTGCGCTATGGCCTGATGCTGCGCGAAGACGGGCATGTGATGGATGACGGCACCTGCGCGCGGCTGGGCGAGACGCATTTTGTCATGACCACAACGACGGCGGCGGCGGGTCCGGTGATGCGGCATCTGGAATTTGTGGCGCAATGTCTGCACCCCGAATGGCAGGTCGCGTTTTCGTCCGTGACCGAACACTGGGCACAGTTCGCAGTGGCGGGGCCGAAATCGCGCGAGTTGTTGAACGGGGTGCTGGATACGGCGGTGGACAACGACAGTTTTCCTTTCATGGCCTGCGGTGACGTGTCGTTGATGGGGGTCAAGGGGCGGCTTTTCCGGATCTCGTTCTCTGGTGAGCACGCGTATGAAATTGCCGTGCCTGCACGGTACGGTGCCGCGTTGTTCGATGTGCTGGTTGGCCGGGCGCGCACGCTGGAAGGCGGCGCATATGGGATGGAGGCGCTGAACGTGCTTCGGGTTGAAAAAGGCCACATCACCCATTCGGAAATCCACGGCCGCACCACCGCCTTTGATATCGGCATGGAACGGATGGTGAGCGACAAGAAGGACTGTATCGGCAAGGTCATGGCCGCCCGGCCCGGTCTGATGGACGAGAACCGCGAGCAGATGGTTGGCCTGAAACCTGTCGGCGCGGTCAAGCAACTGACCGCTGGGGCGCATATATTTGAAGACGGCGCAGAAGCGGTGCGCGAGAATGGGCGTGGGTATGTCACGTCGGTCGCGTTTTCACCGGATGTGGGCACCTACATTGGGCTTGGGTTTGTGCGTGGCGGGCCCGCGCGACACGGCGAGGTCATGCGTGTGGTCGATCACCTGCGCGGCATAGAGGCGACGGTCGAAATCTGTTCGCCGGTATTTGTCGATCCCGAAGGAGGGCGCACACGTGGCTGAGCTGAAAGCACTTTCATCCTGTGGCGATCTGTTGCCGTTGCGGATTGGTTCGGTCCAGTTGGAGGAGATGGCCCAGCAGGTACTGACCGGCATCACGCCGTTTGATGATGCGGGCCTTGCCGATGCGCTGAAGGCGGCGCATGGCATGGCTCTGCCCAAACCGGGGCGCGCGACGGGCAAGGACGGTGCGCGCTGCATCTGGTTCGGGCGCGGTCAGGCGGTGATGATGGGGCCCGCGCCGGACGCAGCACTGGCCGAACACGCGGCGGTGGTCGATCTGTCAGACGGCTGGGCGGTGGTGACGTTGTCAGGCGCGACCAGCGAAGACGTGCTGGCCCGGCTGGTGCCGGTGGACCTGCGCGAGGCGGCTTTCAAGCGCGGACATACGGCGCGCACACATCTGGGCCATATGTCAGCCTCGATCACGCGGATCGGGGTCGATAGCTTCTTGATCTGCGTGTTTCGGTCGATGGCCGCGACCCTTGTTCACGATCTCAAACAGGCTATGGCAGCGGTGGCGTCGCGCGGGTAATCTGGCGGCGGAGGCCCGAATCTCCGTGTGCAATATGATTATGGAGCGATCTAATGGTTAAGACATCACTGATGGCGGCGCTTGCCGCAGCATTTTTGGCAACTTCGGGCCCGGCATCTGCGCAATCGGAAAAAGAGCATACATGCGCGCTTCAGGGCAATCTGATGGCAGCGATTCAGCAGGCGCGCATGGGCGGCGTCGCTGAAGACAAGCTGACCGAGACGATCAAGGCCAGAAATCCCAATCTGTCGGACAAAATTATCGCCACGGTGCCTGCGTTTGCGGCCCATGTGTATGGCATCAAGATGCGCGACCTGAAAAAGGTCGATCTGGGTGCCGCGATCAGCGCCCAGTGCCTTGAGAACTGGGATGAGATCCAGGCAATGAGCAAAACGGTGACGAACTAGGCGCGGGGCCGCGCGGTGTACTGGACTCTGATCCGGTGCGGCCAATATAAAGAGGCATGAGCCTGCCTCCCGGATTTCTGGACGAATTGCGAACCCGCGCCAGCCTGAGCCAGGTGGTGGGGCGCAAGGTCATATGGGATCAGCGCAAGTCCAATCAGGGCAAGGGCGACATGTGGGCGCCGTGCCCGTTTCATCAGGAAAAATCCGCCAGTTTCCACGTCGATGACCGCAAGGGATTCTATTACTGCTTTGGGTGCCACGCCAAGGGCGACGCGATTTCGTTTGTGCGCGAGACAGAGAATGTGGGTTTCATGGAAGCGGTGGAGATTCTGGCCCGTGAAGCCGGGATGCCGGTCCCAAAACAGGACCCGCGCGCGCAGGAAAAGGCGGATGAGCGGACCGAACTGGCCGCAGTCATGGAACTGGCGGTGCAGTGGTTCCGCCTGCAATTACAGACCGCTGCCGCGACGCAGGCGCGCGATTATCTGGGCGGCCGTGGGTTGAAAGCGGCGGCGCTGGATCATTGGGAAATCGGGTTTGCCCCTGACAGCTGGCAGGGGCTGTGGGACGCGCTGAAGGGCAAGGGCGTGGCCGACGATCTGATCCTGGGCGCAGGGCTGGCCAAGCCATCGACCAAGGGCGGCAAGCCCTATGATACCTTCCGGGGCCGCATCATGTACCCGATCCGTGATGCGCAGGGCCGTGCTATTGCGTTTGGCGGGCGGGCGATGGACCCCAACGACAATGCCAAGTACCTGAATTCGCCTGAAACGCTGCTTTTTGACAAGGGTCGCAGTCTTTATAACGTACGCGACGCGCGCACGGCGGCAGGCAAGGGGATGCCGCTGATTGTGGCCGAAGGTTATATGGATGTGATTGCGCTGCAGGGGGCGGGGTTTCACGCGGCGGTGGCCCCGCTGGGCACCGCCATCACCGAAAGCCAGCTTCAGATGCTGTGGCGCATTTCACCGGAACCGATCATCACGCTGGACGGTGACACCGCAGGTCAGCGCGCGGCATTGCGGTTGATCGATCTGGCGTTGCCCTTGCTTGAGGCGGGCCAGTCGCTGCGCTTTGCCGTGATGCCGGACGGGCAGGACCCCGACGACCTGCTGCGCGCGCAGGGGCCGGGGGCGCTTCAAAAGCTGCTGGACGGGGCTGTGCCGATGGTACGGCTGCTGTGGCAGCGCGAGATTGAAGGCCGGGTTTTTGACAGCCCGGAACGCAAGGCCGCGTTGGACAAGGCGCTGCGCGAGAAGATCAAGCTGATCAAGGACCCGTCGATCCGCAGCCATTACGGGCAGGAAATCAAGGACTTGCGCTGGCAGTTGTTCCGCCCGCAAAGCGCGCCGCGCAAGGCGTTCAGTCCGGGTGGGCCGCGCGGCGGGCAAGGCAAATGGAGCGCCGCACCGCAACCGCCGATGCCCAGCACCAAGCTTTCTGCGCTGGTGACGGCGGATGCCAGCGCCGCGTTGCACCTGCGCGAGGCGGTGATCCTTGCCGCCGCCATCAGCTGTCCGCAGATCATCGAGCAGTTCGAGACAGGACTTGAGGCAATGCCCTGTGCCAACCGGGATCATGCGGTGATACGCGATCTGCTTTTGCGCCACGCGCAGGAGGGCGCAGATGTGTTGCGCGAAAAAATTTCTGGCGCACTAGGTCCGGATGCCCTTGAAAACCTGCTGTCACAGCGCCACGTTGCCATCACACCCTGCATACGTAACCCCGGCAATGTCGAATTGGCCACTATGACTGTGGCAGAGGAACTTGCCAAGTTGGACACAGTTCGCGGTCTGCACGCAGAAATCGCGGACGCAGCGGACGATTTGACTGGTGAGGCCGACGAGGGCGTCACCTGGCGATTGAGCGAGGCAGCACGCGCTGCCGACCGCGCGCAACGTGCCGCGCAGGAAGATAAGGCGGAATACGAACTTGGCGACAACGGCGCGCGTATCAGCCGGGACGAACGCAGCGCCTTTGCCGCGCTGCTTGAAAGTATCAGGAAGACGACTGCCAAGGGGGGCGAGGACCCTGAAACGTGACCTTTTGGCAGGGACTTCAATGAAAAAGCAGGATAACGGGTTTAAGAATCACCTGGAACCCCGCATGATTCGGAAAACGCGAATCGCCTGTGGGTGATTCGCTTCTATAGTCTGGAGGAGCTGTTAATGGCCGCCAAGGATACCAACGAAGACGCCAAGACCGACGACAACGATAGCGGTCATTCGCTGGACATGAGCCAGACAGCCGTCAAGAAGATGATCGGTGATGCCCGCGAAAAGGGCTATATCACCTATGATCAGCTTAATACCGTGCTGCCGCCAGATCAGGTAAGTTCCGAACAGATCGAAGACGTGATGTCGATGCTCTCTGAGATGGGCATCAACATCATCGAGGATGAGGACGCCGAGGAGGAGGACGCCAAAGGCTCTACCGATCTGACGACCACTGACAGCAACCGCGATATCACCCTGTCTTCGGGCACGTCCGAAAAGCTGGACCGTACCGACGATCCGGTGCGCATGTACCTGCGTGAAATGGGGTCGGTCGAACTGCTGAGCCGCGAGGGCGAAATTGCCATCGCCAAGCGGATCGAGGCCGGGCGCAACACCATGATCGCGGGCCTGTGCGAAAGCCCGCTTACGTTCCAGGCGATCACGATCTGGCGCGACGAACTGCTGTCCGAGGACATCCTGCTGCGTGACGTGATCGACCTTGAGGCGACATTCGGCACCCAGATGGGCGAAGAAGAGGAAACCACCCCCGTAGTCGCACCCGGCACCGCAACAGAGACATCCGCGAACGAGGAAAAGTCCGAGCTGGATGCAGACGGCAATCCGATCACCACCGACGACGATGATGACGAGGATGAGCAGGCCAATATGTCGCTGGCAGCGATGGAGGCCGCGCTGAAGCCACAGGTGCTTGAGGCGCTGGACATCATCGCGGATGACTACGTCAAGCTGAGCGAGATGCAGGACAGCCGGATTTCCGCGACCCTGAACGAGGACGGCACCTTTTCCAAAAAGGACGAAGCCCTCTATCAAAAGCTGCGGTCGGAAATTGTGCTGCTGGTCAACGAATTGCACCTGCACAACAACCGTATCGAAGCGCTGATTGACCAGCTTTACGGCATCAACCGCCGCATCATGCAGATCGATTCCGCGATGGTGAAGCTGGCGGATCAGGCCCGCATCAACCGCAAGGAATTCGTTGACGAATACCGCGGTTACGAGCTTGATCCCAATTGGATGGAGCGCATGGCCGACAAGGCCGGGCGCGGCTGGCAGATGTTTATTGAACGCTCGTCCGACAAGGTGGACGAATTGCGCGCAGACATGGCGCAGGTGGGTCAGTATGTCGGTCTCGACATTTCTGAATTCCGCCGCATCGTGCAGCAAGTCCAGAAGGGCGAAAAAGAAGCGCGGCAGGCCAAGAAAGAAATGGTCGAGGCGAACCTGCGGCTGGTGATCTCCATCGCCAAGAAGTACACGAACAGAGGCCTGCAATTCCTTGATCTCATTCAGGAAGGCAACATTGGCCTGATGAAGGCCGTGGACAAGTTCGAATACCGCCGCGGCTATAAGTTCTCAAC
>JAGXHC010000081.1 GCA_024636405.1 Sulfitobacter sp.
ACGGCATACGAGATTCATGAGCGTCTCGTGGGCTCGGAGATGTGTATAAGAGACAGCGCCAACGGCGGTGCCGATGACCAACGCCAGCCCCATCGCCAGCCAGCCGACCGCCATGGACACCCGCCCCCCCGAAATCATCTGCGCCAGAATATCGCGGCCCAATTGGTCAGTGCCAAAGGGATGGATCCACCCGGCCTTGACGTCACTGTTCCACAGCAGGGTATAGACGGGGCGCCAGTCCTTGTTGCGGATATCAAGTTTTTTGGGGTCAATGTCCCAGATGTAGGGGCCCAGCAAGACGGCCAGCGTGATGAAGATCAGAAAACTGCCACCGAACATGGCACCCTTGTGCTTGCGGAACTGATCCCAGACATCGCGCCACTGGCTGCGCGGTGGCGTTTGCGGCTCCTTGTCGTGCAGCGCGTTCAGGAACTCCAGATCGGCTTCCAGCGGGCTGGCGGGAATGGCTTGTTCAGTCATAGCGGATCCTTGGATCAAGCAGGCCGTACAGAATGTCCGCGATCAGGTTGAACAGGACGATGAGGATGGCAAAGATGAATGTCAGCGTCATCACCATCGGCAGATCGTTGGCGCGCAGTGCCGTCAGCAACAACTGCCCGATGCCGTTCACCTTGAACACGTTCTCGGTAATGATGGCGCCGCCGAAAATGGCTGGCATCCCCAGCGCGATCACCGTGACCACCGGGATCATCGAATTGCGCAGCACATGGACCATGACGACCACGCTTTCCTTCAAGCCCTTGGCGCGGGCGGTGCGCACATAATCCTGATTGAGATTGTCAAGCATGGCACCGCGCATATAGCGGCTGATCTGTGCCGTGGTCTGGAGTGCCAGCACCATCACCGGCATGATCATCTGCATGAACTGGACCTTGAACGTGGCCCAGTCGCGCACGACATGGGTGGTGTCATAGATCGACGGCAGCCACCCAAGGTAGACCGAAAAGATCACGATCAGCAGCGGGCCGGTAAAGAAGGGCGGGATCGAAAAGCCGACCATGGTGACAAAGGTGCCCGCCTGATCAAACAGCGAATAATGCCGATAGGCCGAATAGATGCCGATGGGTATTGCGATCAGAATACCCACCACATAGGCCAGCCCCACAACCCACAAAGTCTGGGGCATCCGCTGGACCACGATGTCCATCACCGGAGATCTGGTTTGCCAGCTGATCACACGCTGTTGTGGCACCATCATGCCGGTATCGGCGTCCATGGTATAGGAAAGCTGCGTGTTGGGCAGCCAGCCCAGAAGGCTGCTGTCGCTGGTGGCCCAATCAATAAAGACCTGCGGTTCAATGACAAAGAACTGATGCAGCCATTTCAGATACTGGATGTGGATCGGCTGACCCAGCCCCAACGCCTCGCGCATCTTCTGCTTTATCTCGGGCGGCACGGTCAGCGGCACCTGCGCCATCGGGTCGCCGGGGGCGAGTTGCAGCAGCAGGAAAATGACAAGGCTGATGAACAATAGCGTCGGGATCGACAAGACCAGTCGTCGTATGGTGAAGGTCAACATGGGCGTCGCCTTTGTTAATCAGTCTTTGCGGGGTTTCGTGGGTGATGAAAAGGGCGCGTGGCCTGCCATCCACCCTACGGCAATTGCTGCCGCAGGGTGAATGAAATCCACGCGCCCGATCTCATTACTCTTTCTTGCGGTACCAGTCCGCAACGTTCCACAGCTCAGAGTCCCATGTGTTCAGCACGACACCGCCAAGGGTGGTCGAGGCTGCCGAGACGCGGCCACGGTCAACCAACGGCACGATGGTCATCGTGTCCTTGGTGATCATTTCGTTAAGTTTCTTGGCGATCTCACCGCGCTTTTCCAATTCGCCGGTGCGCGACAATTCGTCCAGCATCGCGTCGTACTCTTCATTGCAGAAGCGGTTGATGTTCTCACCCTGCCACTGGCTGCTGGGCTTGGGCTCATTGCCGCAGCGGTACTGCGACAGATAGGACTGTGGATCTGTGCCATCAAAGTTGTTGGCATACATTTCCACGTCGGCATAGAACTTCTGGAAGGTGTCAGGGGAGCCGGGATCACCACCAAAGAAGACCGACGCATCGATATTGCGCAACTCGACTTCGACGCCGATCTGGTTCCACCAATCCTTTATCAGGGCCTGAAAGTCCTGACGCACGGCGTTGGTCGAGCTTTGATACAGGATCGCCAGCTTCTTGCCGTCCTTATCGCGCACATTGTCGCCGTCCGTATCGGTCCAGCCGGCCTCTTCCAGCAGCGCCTTGGCGCCTTCGAGGTCCTGCGTCAGACATTCTGTATTGCCGGACGCATAAAGCGCGGGGGCAGGGACCAGATTACAGGTCGGACGTCCGGCCTGACCGTAGCCCACTTCGACCAGCAGCTCGCGGTCAATCGCCATGGAGAGCGCCTTGCGGACCTTGAAGTCGGACAGGAACGGATGCGGTTCGGCCACTGTTGCGCGGGTTTCAGGTGGCAGATCGGGCGACGGGTTGGTGAGGTTCATCTCGATCCGCTCGACCAATGTGCCGAATGCCGCGATGGGTACGCCCTTGCCGCCTTCGGCCATTTTGGCCAGCACGTCAGGCGCCAACTGCATGTTCCAGGCATAGTCGTATTCGCCCGTCTCCATCACAGCGCGTCCCGCCGCCGTCGCATCACCGCCGCCTTTGAACGTAAGCGATGCAAACGCAGGCTTGCCTTCTTCGCGGAAGTTTTCGTTCGCTTCCATCTGGATCACGTCATTGGGACGGAAATCCTTGACCACAAAGGGGCCGGTGCCGATGGGGTTAAAGTTGGCCTCGGTGCATTCTGGCGCCTTGGCACCCAGACAGTCGGCAAACTGCGCGGCCTGGATGATCGGAGACTGGCCACCCATGAACGGGCCGTACGGGTTTGGCTTGGCTTCGGCAAACGTGACCTTGATTGTCAGATCGTCCACCGCTTCGACGGATTCGACACCATCGAATTTTGCGCCCTGCGCACAGCCGCCATCGGGGTGCATGCAATACTCAGCGGTGAATTTCACATCGGCCGACGTCACAGGCGAGCCATCAGACCACAGCAGCCCTTCCTTGAGCTTCCATGTGATCGACTTGAGATCCTCGCTCACGCCGCCGTTTTCGACGGTCGGGATTTCTTTGGCAAGGAACGGCACCAGCGCACCGGTCTCATCGTACCGGCCCAGCGGTTCCAGCATAAGTGACGCGGCTTCAATGTCCTTCGTGCCGCCGGACAAATAAGGGTTCAGGATGGACGCGGCCTGCCAGTAGATGATCTTGACCTCGCCGTCGCGGCCACGTTCGCCCACATGGGCGTCAGCAAAGGCCGCCGGGGCATATGCGCATGACGCAATGGCTCCCATCAAAAGTGTTCTGATTCTCATATCGTACTCCTTGTTGGACACATCGAGGTGCCTCTTTGACAGCCGATTTGAAACCGGCCTTGCTTTCGTCGCTTTAAGGGAAATGAAGATCACTGTCTAAGCGCGCGCGATTGCAGGCAAATAGTCAGTTCAGCTCAGAAATCCCCCCCAAGGCGCATACCCGCATCGAAAACAGGTTTCTGGGAAAATGCAAGCCCTGTAAGCGGATATCCCTGCGTTATCCGACCGCAAGGCACGGACAGGTGCGTCCGGCAAAGTTTCAGACCGCGCACCGCAGCCGAGGCAGAGCGCGCACCGACGCACGGCGGGGTTTGACAGCCATGGAACAATCGCCGTAGCCTTCGGTCTGTGACCGCGTGATGCGGGTCCGGGGGAAAACATGCTGGATCAACCAACTGCCGGGCCAATCGCCCAGATCAAGAGCCTTCGGGTCGAGTTTCAGACCAAGGATGGCCCGGTGGTCGGCGTCGAAGATGTCAGTTTTGACATCAATCCGGGTGAAACCGTGTGTGTGGTGGGCGAATCCGGTTCGGGCAAATCGGTGTCGTCGCTGTCGCTGATGCGTCTTGTTGAATTCGGTGGCGGCGAGATTGCGGGCGGCCGCCTGCTGTTCAAGCGCGCGCAGGGCGGCGAGGTGGACCTGGCCCAGACCAATCAGGACGTGATGCGCCAGATCCGCGGCAATGACATCGGGATGATCTTTCAGGAACCGATGACCGCGCTTAACCCCGTCTTCACCGTGGGCAAACAAATGACCGAGGGGTTGCGCCTGCACAAGCGGATGAGCCGCGCACAGGCCGAGGCGCGCGCATTGGAATTGATGCGCCAGGTTCGCATCCCCGAACCGGAGCGGCGGCTTAAACAATACCCGCACGAATTGTCGGGCGGCATGCGTCAGCGTGTGGTGATCGCGATGGCGCTGGCCTGCGAGCCACGCCTGCTGATCGCGGACGAGCCGACGACAGCGCTTGATGTGACAATTCAGGCGGAAATTCTGGCGCTGATTGACCGGCTGAAGCGCGAAACCGGCACTGCGGTGATGTTCATCACCCATGACATGGCCGTGGTTGCCCAGATGGCGGACCGCGTCGTGGTCATGTTCCGGGGCAACAAGGTAGAAGAAGGCACCGTCGAGGAAATATTCGAAAACCCGCAACACGCCTATACCAAGGCGCTGCTGGCTGCGGTGCCCAAGCTCGGCGAGATGACGGGCAAGGCCTATCCCGAACCGATGAAGCTGTTGGGCACCGAAGACGATGCGATTGTTCCGATCAAAGGTACCAACGACGTCCTGCTCACGGTCAAGCACCTGACCACCCGCTTTGCCGTTACGGGCGGTTTCATGCGCCGTACGGTGGCCAACGTGCACGCGGTTGAGGATCTGTCGTTCTCCATCAACAAGGGCCAGACACTGAGTTTGGTCGGGGAATCGGGCTGTGGCAAATCCACCGCCGGGCGGTCGATCCTGCGTCTGGTGGAACCGCTGACCGGTCAGATAAACCTTGGCGGCAAGGACATCATGGCGCTCAATCAACATGACCTGCGGCTTGCGCGGCTGGACATGCAGATGATTTTCCAAGACCCCTTTGCCTCGCTTAACCCGCAAATGCACCTGTCAGATCAGGTAGCCGAACCTATCCACAACTTCGATACGCTCAAGGGCGGCGATATCCAGAAGCGGGTGGAAATGCTGTTTGACCGGGTCGAACTGCCGCGCAGCTATATGCGCCGCTTTCCGCATGAATTGTCCGGCGGACAGCGCCAGCGCGTTGCCATCGCCCGCGCATTGGCCCTTAATCCCAAGCTTATCATCGCAGACGAGGCAGTGTCGGCGCTGGACGTCAGCGTGCAGGCGCAGGTGCTGAACCTGATGATGGAACTGCAACTGGAACTGGGCCTGTCGTTCTTGTTCATCAGCCACGACATGGCCGTGGTGGAACGGGTCAGCCATCAGGTCGGGGTGATGTATCTGGGCCGGATCGTTGAATTGGGATCACTCGCGCGGGTGTTCGAGAACCCGCAGCATCCCTATACGCAGGCCCTGATGAAAGCGGTCCCCATCGCCGATCCGCGCAAGCGCAAGTCCGAGAAAGACCTCAATTTCAAACCGATCCCATCGCCGATACATCCCGTCACCTATCAGGCGGAACCGTCGGTCTACAAAGAGGTGGAGCCGGGGCATCTGGTGCTTGAGACCGACAGCGGCTACTGAATTGGATGCATCGTGAGCGATACCGGCCCGCGCAAGGTCGCGCTTGTTACCGGTGGCGCGCGGGGCATCGGGCACGCGATTGCGCTTGATCTTGCCCGCGATCACGACGTCGCCATTACGCATCTTGTAACCGAGCCTGGCGGGCTGCCCGACGCCGTGCTGTGCGTTCGCGCCGATCTGCGCCACCCTGACAGCCATGCGACCGTGATCAAGGCGGTGCTGGCGCGCTTTGGGCGGATTGATGTGCTGATCAACAACGCGGGCGCAATTACGCCGTCGCCGGTGGATGCCTTCGATCCCGAAGCGATGCGGGCAATGTTTGATGTGAACGTCACCGCGCCCCACGCGATTTTGGTCGCTGCTCTGCCGCATCTGCGGGCAGGGGCGTGCATTGTCGGCATCTCGTCGGTGAACGCGGTGTTGCCGCCCAAGGGTGCCGCACTTTACGGTGCCAGCAAAGCGGCACTAAACTTGTGGACCCGCGGCATGGCTAAAGAACTGGGGCCACGGGGCATACGCTTGAACGCCGTCGCCCCCGGTGCGGTCAATATTGCCGAGGCACCCCGCGACCCCGACCTGACCCGTGCCTTTATCGAAATGACCGCCCTTGGCCGCCTCGCGACACCGGATGACATTGCCGCTGCGGTGCGATATCTCGCAAGTGATCAGGCGTCTTGCATCACCGGCGAGGTGCTGACCGTTTCAGGAGGATACCGACTTTGACCGAACGTCTTACGCCATTCGCGCTGATGGAAAAGCTGATCAGCTTTCCCACGGTCAGCCGCGACACCAATATTCCCCTGATCGACTGGGTCGCGGACTATCTCCAGGGTCACGGCATCGAATCGCACCGATATGTTGATCCAGACCAACCCAAACACGCGATTTTCGCCCATGTCGGCCCTTGGGAGCCGGGCGCACTTGTGCTGTCGGGCCACACGGATGTGGTGCCGGTGGACGGCCAGCCCTGGGACACGGACCCGTTCAGCGTGGTGGAAAAAGACGGCAGATATTACGGGCGCGGCACCTGCGACATGAAGGGTTTTGACGCGCTTGCGCTGTGGGCGATGGTCGAGGCGAAATATGCCGGGGTCAAACGTCCGCTCCAGATCGCGCTGTCATTTGACGAAGAAATCGGCTGCACCGGCGCGCCGCCGATGATCCAGGCAATGCAACCGGTGCTGCCCAAGGGGGCGTCGGTGATTGTAGGCGAGCCTTCCACCATGCAGGCTGTGACCGGTCACAAGGGCGGCACCGGGTTCAACACCCATGTCGTGGGGTTCGAGGTGCATTCCTCCATGCTGCACAAGGGCGTCAATGCGATCATGGCGGGTGCCAAGCTGATCGAATGGGCCAACGAGATGAATACCGAAAGCTTTGAATGCAAACCGACAGAGCTTGCGGCGATGTTTGATCCACCCTTCACCACCGCCCATGTCGGCATGATCGAAGGCGGCACCGCGCATAACATCACAGCCAAGGACTGCCGCTTTGCGATGGATTTTCGCGTAGTTCCGGGCGAAAGCAAGGAAGCCTGGGGCACGGCCTATCTCAAGCGGGTGCGTGAAGTCGAAAAGCAGATGCAAAAGGTGGTGCCGGAAACCTATATCGAGGTGACACCGCGCTTTGACGTGCCGGCGCTTGAGCCCGAAAAGGGCGGTGCGGCGGAAACCTTTGTGCGCCAGATCACCGGCGATAACGCCAGTCACAAGGTCAGCTACGGCACCGAGGCGGGCCAATTCCAGGAGGCGGGTTATTCCGCCGTGGTCTGCGGACCCGGCGACATCGCACAGGCGCACCAGCCCAATGAATTCATTGAGATATCCCAGTTCGAGGCAGGACATGATTTCATGCGCAAACTGCTGCGGCGGCTGGCAGAATAACACGCCCGCGACCGCAGCGCTTGAAGCGCAGCGGTCGCGGGCGTAAAACCACAGACAGACACATCAGGTCCGGGCCAGCGGTCCGGCCTTGCCCGGCCAAGATCGCGACATCGCGCACCGGGAAACCCAAAACCAAGGAGACACCCACATGCCCGTCAAGAACCGTTTTGCCGAATTGCACGAAGATATCACCGCATGGCGCCGCGACATTCACGAAAACCCCGAAATCCTGTTTGAAACACACCGCACCTCTGCGCTGGTCGCCGAAAAACTGCGTGAATTTGGCTGTGACGAAGTTGTCGAAGGCATCGGGCGCACCGGCGTTGTCGGCGTGATCAAAGGCCGCAACACCGGATCGGGCAAGGTCATCGGACTGCGTGCGGATATGGACGCGCTGCCGATCCACGAACAGACGGGCGTGGAATACGCCTCAAAGACGCCCAATGCGATGCATGCGTGTGGCCATGACGGCCATACGGCCATGCTGCTGGGCGCGGCGCGATACCTGGCCGAGACGCGCAATTTCGACGGCACGGTCGTGGTGATCTTTCAGCCCGCCGAAGAAGGCGGCGGCGGCGGCAAGGAAATGTGCGACGACGGCATGATGGACCGCTGGGGCATCCAGGAAGTCTACGGCATGCACAATTGGCCCGGCCGCCCGACCGGTAGCTTCGCCATCCGTCCCGGCCCGTTCTTTGCGGCCACAGACTTGTTGGAAATCGAAGTTGAGGGTCTTGGGGGCCATGCCGCCAAACCGCAGGAAACCATCGACACGATGGTCGTCACAGCGCATATGATCACTGCGTTGCAAACCATCGTCAGCCGCAATGCCGATCCGATTGGCAATGTCGTGGTGTCCATTACCTCGATCGAATCATCCTCCAAGGCGTTCAACGTGATCCCGCAGCGGGTGAACCTGATGGGCACCGTGCGGACCCTGTCCAATGAATTGCGCGATCTGGCCGAAAAGCGCGTCAACGAGATCTGCACAGGCATCGCGGCAACCTTTGGCGCGACGGCAAAGGTCAAATACACCCGCAACTATCC
>JAGXHC010000011.1 GCA_024636405.1 Sulfitobacter sp.
ATCTGGTATTCTTTATCGGTCAGCGTCAGGGCAGGGGCCACGGTGATGCTGTCGCCCGTGTGTACGCCCATCGGGTCAACGTTTTCGATGGAACAGACGATGATGGCGTTATCGGCGGTGTCGCGCACCACCTCCATCTCAAATTCCTTCCATCCCAGCAGGCTCTCGTCGATCAGGATCTGGCCCACCGGAGAGGCGTCCATGCCCGAGCGGCAGAAGAATTCATAATCGTCGCGGTTATACGCCACGCCACCGCCGGTGCCGCCCATGGTGAAAGCGGGGCGGATGATCGCAGGGAGGCCGACATAATCCAGTGCTTCCAACGCAATGGCGACGCCCGCGGTCAGATCCTTTTTGCCATTTTCCTTCTTGGGAGCAGTCACGATCGTGGCCTTGGGGTTTTCAATGCCCAGACGGTCCATCGCCTCGCGAAAGAGCTTGCGGTCTTCGGCCATCTCAATCGCTTCGCGTTTGGCACCGATCATCTCGACGCCGTATTTTGCCAGCACGCCCATTTCTTCCAAGGCAAGCGATGTGTTCAATCCGGTCTGTCCACCCATGGTCGGCAGCAGCGCGTCGGGGCGTTCCTTTTCGATGATCTTCGCCACGATTTCGGGGGTAATCGGCTCGATATAGGTGGCATCGGCCATGCCCGGATCGGTCATTATTGTGGCGGGGTTGGAATTGACGAGGATGACGCGGTAGCCTTCCTCCTTCAGCGCCTTGCAAGCCTGCGCGCCGGAGTAGTCGAATTCGCAGGCCTGGCCAATGACGATGGGCCCGGCACCAATGATCATGATCGATTTGATGTCGGTACGCTTTGGCATCGCTCGGCCCCTCGGAAATTTGCAAATTCTCCGCCTTATAGGTCGTGGGCCACCGGGTGCAAGGGGGAAGCGGGTGCAACAGGGTGCTGCGCGCACGCAATTGGTCCATCCATGCGTGTCAAAATTTTCACGCGTCAGGTCGCTATGGCTTTGGGGTTTAGTCCTGATCCAGAAAAATGCGCACTGCTGCTTCGAATTCGCGTGGCTTTTCAGCGTGCAGCCAATGGCCCGCGCCGGGCAGTTTGGCAAATCGGGCTTTGGGAAAAAGTGATTTGATCACAGGCCGGTGCGCAGGCAGAACGTAGTCCGAATTGCCGCCAGACAAAAACAGCGTCGGCGCGTTGCAGGGGCCGATAATATGGTTTGGCCAGCCCATTATCTTTTCCATTTCCGCATCAAGTACGTCAAGGTTCAGCCGCCAAGCCTTGGCCTGGACATCGAGTGATTGGGTGAAAAAACTTTGCAGGGCGCGGTCCACTCCGGCGGCGGCAAGCTGGCTTTCGGCATCAGAGCGGCGGGTCAGCGATTCCAGGTCCACAGCGCGCATCGCGTCGATAAAGCCTTGCTGTGTATGCCCGTAGGCAATGGGCGCAATATCCGCCACGATCAGACGCCGCACCAATTCAGAACGCTGCAGGGCCAGCACCATCACGGCCTTGCCACCCATCGAATGACCGCACAGATCGGCAGGGCCACCGAAATGCGTGATCACCTCTGCCAGATCTTCCGCCATGTCCGTGTAACTGTGGGTGGGCGCGCGTGGGCTGGTGCCGTGGTTGCGCATATCGACCGCTATGACGCGTCGGGTGTCTGACAGGCGCTTTGCGATCACGCCCCAGTTGCGCCCGGAACCGTAAAGCCCATGCACAATAATGAGCGCCGGGTTTTGCGGTGTTGGGTCATGATCGCCGAATTCGGAATAACTGAGCATTCTTCAGACTTAGGGTCATTGCGCAAATTGTGCCAGTCCGTTTAGAACGGGGCATGTTGGAACCTGATTACATCAACGCCCGTATTTTGGCTGTGCGCGACGCGTTGCACGCAAAGCTGGGGATAAAGCGGCGCAACCTGGACAAGGCGATGCGCCGCGCCGGGCGCAGGCTGCCACGGCGTATCCGCAGGCAGGGCGCGGTTTTGGTGCAGGCAGAAAAATTGGGGGGCAACCCCAAGCTGATGCGGCGGATTGATCCCGCCGCGTTTGAGAAGGCGCACGCAGAGATGATGACCCATCTGGCCGCAATCGACGCCGCCGATGCGTTCAAGGGCCGCCTTATTGCGATCACAGCAACGATTGCGTTCAACGTGATCGTGCTTGCCGCCGCATTTGTCACCTATCTTTGGTGGCGGGGATACGTCTGACCCGGCAGGTTATTCCGGCGTTGCGGTATAGTCCGCGTCGCTGACGTGCTCCTGCCAGTCCACCGCCTTGCCGTCCTTGGCTTCTTGAATCGCCAGGTGCGACATGCCGCAATCAGGTGCTGCACCGTGCCAGTGCCGTTCACCGGGCGCGAACCAGACGGTATCGCCGGGACGCAGCATTTGGATCGGTCCGCCGTCGGTTTGCGCACGCCCGCACCCTGAAATCACATGCAGCGTCTGGCCCAGCGGATGGGTATGCCACGCGGTCCGCGCGCCCGGATCAAAGGTAACGACAGCGGCCCGAACGCGTGCGGGTTCCGGTGCGTTGATCACCGGATCAAGCCGGACCTTGCCGGTGAAATAATCGCCGGTTCCGGGTTCCGAAGCGCGGTTGCCCGCAGGATGGATTTGCATTGGATGCTCCTTTTGTTACCACCAGCGTGGCCCAGTCTTTTGACCCGTACAAGCGCAAACGACCCCGGCAGTATGCCGGAGCCGTCTGGACCGAAACGAACGATGTGGCCTCAGAGGTTGCCGTAAAGCGGGAAGCGTTTGCAGAGCGCTTTGACTTCACCCCTGACCTTTTCCTCGACGGCGCCGTTTCCGTCTGCGCCATTGGCGGCCAGCCCATCGACAACTTCGACGATCCAGTCGGCGATCTGGCGGAACTCTGCCTCGGCAAATCCGCGCGTGGTGCCCGCCGGAGATCCGAGACGGATGCCGGAGGTCACGGTCGGTTTTTCGGGATCAAACGGCACACCGTTCTTGTTGCAGGTGATGTGTGCGCGGCCCAGTGCCTTGTCAGTCTCGTTGCCTTTCACACCTTTGGGCCGCAGATCGACCAGAACGACGTGGGTATCTGTGCCGTGGGTCACAGTATCCAGACCGCCCTTGATCAACTGATCACTCAGCGCCTGCGCATTGGTGATGACCTGTTTGATGTAGGTCTTGAACGAGGGCTCTAGCGCCTCGCCAAAGGCCACGGCCTTGGCTGCGATGACATGCATCAACGGGCCGCCCTGGATACCGGGGAAGATGGCGGAGTTGAACTTTTTTGCCAGTGCTTCGTCATTGGTCAGGATCATGCCACCGCGCGGGCCGCGCAGGGTTTTGTGGGTGGTGGTGGTCGCAACATGGGCGTGCGGGAAAGGTGAGGGGTGTTCACCCGCCGCGACGAGACCCGCGAAATGCGCCATGTCCACCAGCAGGTAGGCACCGACCATATCTGCGATCTCGCGCATCCGCTTGAAGTCGATCTGGCGCGGAATGGCGGAGCCGCCGGCAATGATCATCTTGGGGTTATGTTCTTTGGCCAAGGCTTCGACCTGATCATAATCCAGCAGATTGTCCTGCTTGCGCACGCCGTACTGGACAGCATTGAACCACTTGCCAGACTGGTTGGGTGCGGCACCGTGGGTCAGATGCCCGCCGGCATCCAGGCTCATTCCCAGGATGGTATCGCCCGGTTGCAGCAACGCCATGAACACACCCTGGTTTGCCTGACTGCCCGAGTTTGGCTGCACATTGGCAAAGTCGCAGCCGAACAATTTGCGCGCGCGCTCAATGGCAAGGTTTTCGGCCACGTCCACATGTTCGCACCCGCCGTAATACCGCCGTCCCGGATAGCCTTCGGCGTATTTGTTGGTCATGATTGACCCCTGCGCCTCCAACACGGCGGCCGAGACGATGTTCTCGCTTGCGATCAGTTCGATCTCATCACGCTGGCGGCCCAGTTCGTCCGTGATCGCGGCGAAAATCTCCGGATCGGCCTGCGACAGAGATTTGGTGAAAAATTCGGACATTCTGCGGTTCCTTCATGGCAACGTGTTTCGCAGGTTTCCTATCGGAAACTGCGGCAAACGGGAAGGCAGGAAACCGACGATCCGACAGGATCAAGCGGCAATGCTGGTAGGTCGGGAAAGAATGTGGTTGTTTCGACCCAAAATGAGGCCAATCGGAAACCGCCGATGTCGAGGAGACACCCATGAAAATCGCATTTGTTGCCAGCGACGTTCCTGCCGCGCAGGCGTCGCTGGCGGTTCTGGTCGATAGCTACGGCAATGTGCCACCCGCCGAAGCGGTCGTGATCGTTGCGCTTGGCGGCGATGGGTTCATGCTGCAGACGTTGCATGAGACGCAAAACATCGTCGCGCCGGTTTACGGCATGAATCGCGGCACCATCGGGTTTTTGATGAATGAATACTCAGAGGCTGACTTGCGCGACCGGCTTGCAGCGGCAGAGGTGGCCGTGATCAACCCGCTGGTCATGCGCGCCACCCACGCGAATGGAAAAGTCTCTACGGCACTCGCGATCAACGAGGTGGCGCTTTTGCGCGAAGGGCCGCAGGCGGCAAAGCTGCAAATCACGGTGGACGGTCGCCTGCGCATGCAAGAGCTGGTCTGTGACGGTGCGCTGGTGTCCACGCCTGCTGGATCGACGGCGTATAATTATTCCGCGCACGGGCCGATCCTGCCGATCGGTGCAGATGTGTTGGCGCTCACGGCGATGTCGGCCTTCAGGCCCCGCCGTTGGCGCGGTGCTTTGTTGCCCAAAAACGCCAAAGTGCGCTTTGACGTGCTGGAGGCCGATAAGCGTCCGGTGATGGCCGACGCCGACGGTCGGTCGCACCGGAACGTTGTGACCGTTGAGATTGCTTCTGATTCCACCGTGGAACACCGCATTCTTTTTGACCCCGGTCATGGCTTGGAAGAGCGTCTGATCAGCGAGCAATTCAACTGAGGCAGCAATTCGCGCATGCCGGATGAAATAGCGCGAAACACGGAACCACGGCGCGGGATCACGCGTTTGTTGGATGAGCGGCGGGGCGTATCACCTAAACTCCGCGCGCCAACGACAAGGTATCTATTGAACAGGAGTATCTGTTATGAACTGGGACCGCATTGAAGGCAACTGGAAGCAATTCACCGGCAAGGTGAAAGAAGAATGGGGCGATCTGACCGACGACGAGATCGCAGAAGCAAACGGCAACCGCGAACAACTGGCGGGCCGGATTCAGGAACGCTACGGCGTTGCCAAAGACGAAGCAGAGCGCCAGGTCGACACTTGGGCTTCGCGGCACTGAGCGAAATGATATAACGACGCGTGGGGCGGTCCTGTGAGGGCCGCCCTTTTTCAATTCCGGCTCAGGTTTCCTTTGCATATCCGATGCGGCGCAGCGCGTCGCGGATTTCATCCAGAATGGCAGGATCGTCGATTGTTGCCGGCGGTTTGAAGGCCTCGCTGTCCGCGATCTTTGCCATCGTGGCCCGCAGGATCTTGCCTGAGCGGGTCTTGGGCAGGCGGTCCACCACCAGCG
>JAGXHC010000082.1 GCA_024636405.1 Sulfitobacter sp.
CAATCTGCAACACATGATCGCCTGCTGCATGGCCCAGTGTGTCATTCACCGCCTTGAAATAATCAAGGTCGATGTGCATCACCGCAAACGACGTGCTGCCGTCTATCTGCCGGGACAGAATATGCTCCAGTGCGCGGCGGTTCTTCAACCCGGTCAACGTGTCGGTAAACGCCTGTTCCTCTGCCGCGATCTTGGCCCCCTGAAGACGCAGGTTCAACCGCCGCGACGCTTCCATTGCGGCTGATTTCGCCTCCACTAGATACAGCATTTCGATGGCCAGATCGGTCGCCGCGAAATCAGCATTGGTCAGGGAATAATCCCGCACTCCGTCAAGGATCGAGATGCCGAACGACAGGTTTACGATCATCCGCCCCTCGCCCAGTGAGGTGGGCACAATGACACCTTTCAGCTCTGTCCGGGGTGCGTCGCGCATTTGCAGGTGCAGCTTTACCTCGGTTGCGCGGCGCAGATCGTCCATACCGGAGATGGAACGGGGCCGCAGAACGGCAAAAACCTCAAGAAACCGCTGTCCGGCCAATGCAAGATCAGGTCGCAATTTCTGAATGGTGGGGCCTGCGTGGTTGATATGCCCCGTCGCGCTAAGCATCAGGTGCATGGGACACAACACATCAAGAACGTCTGTCAAATTGTGGCGGTCGGTGTCCGTCATCCGATCCGCGCCCCCAGATCGAAACTGCGTCCGTTGGCAAAATCGGTTTCCACCAGCGTGATCGACAGGGTTTCAGTCCCCTGCCCGCCCCCGGTATGATCCAAAAGCGCGAGCGCGCCGTAATCATCCGCCATGACCCGCAACAGGCCCATCATGACATATCCGTAGCCCGCAACCGGGCTGCTGCAGATCAGGCTGAACTGCCGCTTGGCATGTTCGCGCAATTCCACACGCGGCAGGTTCAGGTCAGCAACGGCAAGCCGCGCCCGGTCCGGCAGGTCGTCCAGTGAATGAAGAAAGTCCTCGAAATTGACGCCGCCGAAACGCAGCAGGCGGCGGACCGGTTCAAGACCGTGATGAGAAACGACAAATGCGCCGATATCTTCCATGACTTCAGAACGTGGTCGGTTCAGCACCTGCGCCGCCGCATCCAAAACCCGCGGCGTGATCGCGTCATCATATGTCAGCATCGCTTCAAAATCGACAAAGTCGAGCCCGGCAAGCTGCGCCACTTCTGCCCACCGCTCGGCCCCGTAGTGGTCACAAACAAAGCTTTGTATGCTGCGGTTGATTAGCCCGTGCATGGCTGCCTCACTCCCGATAATCCCGCGTCACTTTGGGCCCGGAGAGGTTAATATTCGACCAATAATCGCAATTGTAGGCATTTCTCGGGGGTATCTCGGTGACGGTTTTCAGCATGCTTTGCGAAAACAGACGCGCCAAATACGCGCGCAGCGGCACGGCATTAATCTGTCATATCGCGATGGGGGTCCATGTTTGCCACAAAACGCGCGTCTTGAGCATAGATGTCGCCCGCGCACAGCCCTGGCAATCCAGATGCCGTTCAGCGGTCAACGCGCGTTCGGCACGTAACGAAGTGCAACAAGTGCTGCCCGGCGCGCCTGCACCGTTTCGTCAGAAATCGGTCGGCGCGCCGCCTTCGGATTTCCGCCGCGCCACAAAATCCGCCAACTCGTCACGGATCGCAATGTCCATTGGCGGCTCCTCGAAACTGGCGACAATTTCCTTGAACATGTGATGCGCGCGCTCCGCCGTCCAGATGCCACCCGCGACTTCCCACCCTTCGTAGTTCTTCCAGTCTGACAGGAAAGGCTGGTAGAATGCCGTCGTATAGCGGTCCTGCGTGTGTTGAATGCCAAAGAAATGGCCCGCACTTCCCACCGATTTAATCGCATCCAGCGCAATCTCATCCGGTCCGGTCGCGGTGATCATCGGGTCCATATACCGTTGGATCTGTTGCAGGATCTCGCAGTCCATGATGAATTTCTCCGGGCTGGCAATCAATCCGCCCTCCAGCCAACCCGCCGCATGGTAAACCATGTTCGTACCTGATTGCACCGCCGCCCAAAGACTGTTGGAGGTTTCCCACATCGCCTGTCCGTCCGGTACATTGGCGGCGCAGACACCCGACGACCGCATCGGCAGATTATAAAACCGCGCCAGCTGGCCTGTCATTTGGGTCGCACGCATGTATTCCGGTGTGCCAAAGGCGGGCGCACCGGATTTCATATCCACGTTGGAGGTGAACGTACCGATCGCACAGGGGCAGCCAGGGTTGATGATCTGCGCCAGCACCACAGCACAAAGCGCTTCTGCCAGCGATTGCGCCACGGCGCCTGACATCGTGACAGGCGCCATCGCGCCTGCCAGCGTAAAGGGGGTCACCACCAGCCCCTGACCGCGCCGCGCAAGCCGCATCCAGCCATCCAGCATCGGGATATCGTGCTTTAGCGGCGAGGTGGAATTGATGTTGGTGTACATGCGCGGGGAGGCGTCAAATTCTTCATGGGTCAGCCCGCCGGCAATGCGCACCATCTCCATCACGTCTTCGACCCGTTCAGCGCCAAGACTATAGGCATGCATCACCTTGTCGGTGATCGTCAGCTTGTCAAAAAGCACATCAAGATGGCGTACGCTGGCATGAATGTCGCAGGGTTCCACCGGATATCCACCGGCGAAGTGGATGCAATTGAAATACTGGGTCAGCCGCAGCAGATCCTTGCACATTTCGCGCGTGCCGGGGACCTTCTTGCCGATGGCCATGTCCCAATAGTTTGGCGGCGAAGAGACGTTGCCGAACACCATGTTTTTGCCGCCAATGGTGATCTTGCGTTCCACATTGCGCGGCGTGAGCGTGAATTCCGACGGCGCCTTGGCGATCCATTCCATAACAAAGTCGCGGCCCATGCGCACGTTTTCACCATTGATGGTGCAACCTGCCTTGCGCAGGATTTCCAGCGCTTCATGATTGAGAAACTCAATCCCGATTTCTTCGAGAATGCGCATTGCCCCATCATGGATCGCCTCCACCCCTTCGGGGCCAAGAGGCTCTGTCGGGCGGTCGATATTGATCGGGGGAGACCAGGGCATCTGTTCGATGACAGAGGTGCCGCGCCGGGTCTGAGCGCCGGACCTGCCGCCGTGGCGGGTTCTGCGTTTCGATGCGGTATCGGCCATTGTCTGTCCTCCTCGGGATGAACCCGATGAGGCATGATGCGCGCGACCGCATCCTTTCCGTTCGCGACGGTACGTGTCGTTTTTTTGTCAGGCGCGCCTCTTAATTATGGCCCGCGCCGGCGCTTATGGTTCAGGCAGCACCATCAAGCCAGCCGGGCAGATGCCCGATATCCGGCAACACAACGTCCGCAAATGGGCTAAGGTCAACCTCTGCTGCGAGCCCGGTCAGCACAGCAACGGTCATCATTCCCGCCGCGCGGCCTGCACGCAGATCATGGGTGCTGTCGCCGACCATGACGATCTGTTCCACCGCGACGTTCGTGGCCGCAGCAAATGCCAAAAGCTGACCCGGTGCGGGTTTGCCCCCATGGCCCGAATCGAACCCGGCAATGAAATCGAACATCTCAATGACACCGGCCTGCCCCAGATGTGCCCGCGCAGGGGCTTCGGCGTCATTGGTTGCGACCCCCAACAGCAATCCGCGCGCGCGCAGACCCGTCAGAAGTGGCATCAGCGGCACCGCCTCTTGTTGCGGCGCGTTCTCGGCCTCTTCGTTGAGCACGCTCAGCAGGGTCTGCATCTGCATTCCGCGAAGCGAGGGCAGCAGACAGTGCGCCACTTCACCCGGAGTGCCTGCAATCACCACGCTGTCGCGCGCAAAGCTTCTTGTTTTCAGATCAAAACCAATCTGCGCGCCCAGGGCTGCGGCACGGGTCCGGTCACCTTCTGTCAGCCGCAGCAAAAAGCTTTCGGCCCACGACACCCAGGTTGCGGCGAAGTCAAACAACGTGCCGTCCTTGTCGAAACAAATTGCCTTGACTGTTCTCATGTCCAATTCACCTGCTCCCCGCCGGGCAACGCTGCGCGCGCCTGCATGATCCTGTCATAAGGCAAATTGCTGGCGTCGCAAAACGCCATCACCCAAGCATCATCCAACATGATGAAATCAAGCACCGCACCCAGAAACATCGGATCGGCCAACTGTGCCTTGAGGTCGGTCTCTGCCACGCCGGTTGCCCCCATAAAGACAGGCATCAGATCGTCATTGTTTGCCAACCACCCCAAAGCGTTGAGGGCCAGGGTCTCGGCGGATTCTTGCGTATGATTCATGGGGCGCGTCCGGTTGTCATGCGTTTGGAAACCCTTTGTTAACGAATAGAGAAGACAACGGAAACACTAACATCTGGTCTTTTATTGCGCGGAAAGGATGACGGCGTGCAGGGCAAAATCCTTATCATCGATGCGATCGCCACCAACCGCATCGTCCTGAAGGTCAAGCTGGCCTCCGCATTCTATCAGGTGATCCAGGCTTCCACCATCGAGGAAGCAACCGCGATTGCCCGCAAGCAGCGGCCGGATTTGATTATATCGTCACTGTCTATGCCTGACGGGACGGCCATCGACCTGTGTGATCGGCTCAAGCGTGTCGCACTGACGCGCAATATTCCCATTCTGGTCATCGGCAGCCGCGCCTGCGCCGACACCCGCATTGCAACACTAGAGGCAGGCGTGCACGATGTGCTGTTGAAACCCATTGATGACACGCTTCTTCTCAGCCGGGTGCGCAGCCTGATCCGGGCGCATAATGCTTCTGCCGAATGGCAGATGCGCGATGATACCAGCCGCGCGCTGGGGCTTGCGGAACCGGCTGCGGAATTTGTTGCCAAAGGTCGGTGCGTTCTGGTCAGCAATGACACCCCAACCGCCCAAGGGTGGGCCATGCGTCTGCGTCCCATTTTGCGCTGCACCCTCACGCTGGCGAAACCCGAGAATGCGATACGCGACCTGCAACCGAATGCAGTGCCGGACGTCTTTGTCCTTGTGGTGCCCGAAGACCCGACTGCCGCGGCAGCAAGCCTGCGTATGATTTCAACGCTTCGATCCAATGCCAGCACCCGCCACGCAGGCGTGTTGATCCTGCAAACGACGCCTGATTCCGGCCAGGCCTCCACAGCTCTTGATCTGGGTGCCGACGATCTGATGGCCGATGGTTTTGACCCCGCGGAAATCGTGCTGCGTCTGGAGGCGTTGTTGCGTCGCAAGCGCGTCGCCGAACAATTGCGTGCCACGGTGCGCACCGGGTTGAAGGCGGCCGTTTTCGATCCGCTGACGGGTCTGCACAACCGGCGCTATGCCAAACCCCATCTGACGCGCATCGCAGAGCATGCCCACGCCACCGGACGCACATTTGCGGTGATGATTGCCGATCTGGACCATTTCAAACGTATCAATGATCATTACGGACATGCCGCAGGCGATGCGGTGCTGGTCGAAACGGCCCGGCGGTTGCGTGGCAATCTGCGTGCCATGGATCTGGTCGCAAGAATTGGCGGCGAAGAGTTTCTGATCGTAATGCCAGGCACTTGCCGGACACAGGCGCGCGCCGCCGCCAAACGGCTGTGTCAGGACATTTCGGCAACGCCGTTTGCCATTCCGCGCGGCGACCCTGCGATCGCCGTCACGATCAGCATCGGAATGGCCATCGGGGGTGGTGCAGATCAAGGTGGTTTCCCCAATCTTGCGACTGCTGACATGCTGTTGGACGAGGCAGACAAGGCGCTCTACGCGGCCAAGCTGAGCGGTCGAAATCAGGTCACACTCAGCCGCCCGGCGGCCTGAAACCTGTGACAACCAA
>JAGXHC010000083.1 GCA_024636405.1 Sulfitobacter sp.
ATATCGTAGGGCAGCACCATAAGCGTTGCCGTGCGCGTCCAGAGGATTGCGGTCTTTATCTCCCGGTTCGGGTAAAGCTGTGCCAGCATATGCGCGTAGGCCCCCATTTGCCGCAAAAGCCCTTCGGGACAGCTTTCTGGAGTGTCTGGGACAACGCGGTTGGTCTTGAAATCCACAGCAAGGACGGTGTTTTCGGTAACGACAAGACGGTCAATGACACCGCGCAATCGCAATCCGTTGATCGACGCGGTCAGCGGTACTTCGGCAAGGGTGTCGGGCGCAAATAGGTTTGCAATCTCGGGCCGCAACAGAAGGTTGTCTGTCTCGGTCTGTGCGATGTCAAAGACGGTAGGGTCTATGCCATTTGCCAAGCGGTCCAGCACGATCATGCGCGCAGCACCATCAAGCCCCGGCAGATGTTCCAGCATCGCGTGGACAAGCGATCCGTAGGATTTTGCGCTGTCCTCATCCGCGCCCGCATCGCCCGCCAACGCCTTGGCACCCCCCAGATCAGATGGCAAAAGCGGATCAGCGGGATGGCAGAAAAGCGGGACAGACGTTGCGAAAACAGGCTCTAACAAGGGGGTTTTGGCCGCTTCAGGTGTGACTTCGACCACTGGCAGGTCATCCCAATCGCCTTCTTCAAACCGCAAAACACCGTCTTCTGCGGTGACGTCGGCATTGATGTGCCCCATCGCATCGCCGACGATCTGGTGCCAGCTTGACCCGTCCTTGGACAGGTCCCCGGCGGCGGCAATGATCAACCACTTTTCGGCCCGCGTCATGGCGACATACAGCAGGCGCAACCGTTCCTCCGCCTGCGCCTCCTTCATGCCGTCGGTAGCGGTGCGCATGGCGGCGGGCATGTCATCGCTGGCCGCTTTCCAAACCGGCACGCCGTCGATTTTTACAATTTCATCGGTCATTCTGATATCGCGTCGTCCGGTGTCGGGCAAAATGACGATGGGCGCTTCCAGCCCTTTCGCGCCGTGGACGGTCATGACCCGGATCTGATCCGACGCACTGTCAATCTGGCGTTTGATTTCCAGATCGTCGGTTTGCATCCACTCAATAAATCCTGTCAGGCTTGGCACTGCGTTGCGCTCAAACGCCAACGCCTGGGTCAGCAGCGCGTTGATACCGTCCTCGGCCTCCGGCCCCAGACGGGCCAACAGGTTTTGCCGTCCGGCGTGGCGCGTCAGGATGCGTTCAATCAGGTCATAGGGACGCAGGAAATCCACTTGCGCGCGCAGGTCTTTCAACATCCCAAGGGTGCGTGGAAAAGTGGCATCAAGCCCTCGCAATGCCTGCCAGAGGGTTGGTGCAGCCCGATGGTGTGCAAGGCTGTACAACTCCTGTTCCGACCAGCCAAACAGCGGTGATTTCAATGCGGTAGCCAGTGAAAGACTATCATCCGGCGTGGCAAGAAAGGACAGGATCGCGGCCAGATCCTTGACCGCAAGTTCCGCCCCGACCTTGAGCCTGTCCGCCCCGGCAATCGGCAGATGAGCGGCCTTGCAGGCGCGGATGATCTCGGCAAAAAGCGCGGAACGCCGTTGCACGAGGATCAGGAAATCACCGGCACGGATACGGCGCCGCACGATGGTGCCGGGTTCGTTACCGTCATCGGGGATGAAGTGTTCGCTATCGACCAGCGTTTTGATCCGCTCCGCAATCTGATCCGCAAGCAGAACCGTGTGATGCCGCGCGCTGCGCCGGTCCACGGGATCGGTCCAGACGCGGTCATCGTCTTGTTGCGTCTTTTCAACCACAGGCCAGAGATCAACCCGCCCCGGCAGGGCCTCCTTGAACGCAAGATGTTGGGATTCCTTGCCAAAACCAACCTGAACCTGCGGATCGAATGCGGTATCGACCACCCGCAGGATAGCGCTTGATGAACGAAAGGAATAATCCAGGCTACGGCGCTGAAAGGGCATGCCGGCATCGGTGAACTGGGCGTTGAACAGATTGCGCTTTTCATCGAAGGCGCGGGGATCGGCGCCCTGAAAAGAATAGATCGACTGCTTTTTATCGCCCACAACAAAGATCGTGCGGGCAACATCAGGCCGCGCGCCGCGACCGCTGTGGAATTCGTCAGCGATCCGTTCAATCACATCCCATTGGCGCAGCGAAGTGTCCTGCGCCTCATCAACGAGAATATGATCAATGCCGCCATCAATGCGGTAGAGCACCCAGGCCGCGACAAGCGGATCGTTAAGAAGCGCGCGCGCCTTCAAGATCAGATCATCGAAATCAAGCCAGCCCCGTTTTTGCTTTTCCTGCGCGTAACGGGTCAAAAAACGATCGGCGAAACAGTGCAGCGCGTGCGTTTTCAACGCCGCTTTCAACGCCAGCCGCGCCTCGCGCGCATCTTCCACCCGCTGCATCAGGTCGTCCAGCGCAGGCATGACGTGGGCAAGTTTGGATTGCGTAGGTTTTGTGGGAAACGTTCCGATTTTGGCGGTAAACGGAGATTTCGCACCGCTTCCGGTCAGCAGGACATCTTCTAGCACCGGCAGGGCTGAGATATCGAATTTTGCGATGCTTTGCAGGGCAAGCCCCGCTTTTTCGTCATTGCCGCCCTTGGCCATCAGGGCCGGGATAATCTGCGTGATCAGATCGGCCTCGTTACCATCGAAGACCGCATCTTCAAGTGCTTGTTCGGTCAGATCGGTCGGCTGATCCAGCAGCGACAGGATGTCCTCAAAGCTCGTCGGCGCCTCGAACCCATCCCGCTTTCCGACGACACTTGCTGTCAGTTTGCCAAAATCCTCGCCTGTGTAATACCGCGCGATCCCCGCGATCAGTGGCGCATCCGCGCCCTCCGCCATCTGATCAACGATCTCGGCGCGCAACAATTCGGCGGCGCGATCCTCAATCTCTGAAAACTGCGGGCTGACGCGTGCCTCCAGCGGGAAACGCCGCAGCAGGGACGCGCAGAACGAATGGATCGTCTGGATTCTAAGCCCACCGGGCGTTTCAATCGCGCGGGCAAACAAGGTACGTGCATCGCGCAGCCGCTCGGATGGCAGATCGGCGCCAATGCCCAGCCCCTCAAGTGCGTCGCGCAGGGCTGCATCCTTGAGCATCGCCCATTCACCCAGCCTTTTGAACAGCCGGTTCTGCATCTCGGATGCGGCGGCCTTGGTATAGGTCAGACACAGGATCTGTTGCGGATCGACGCCACCCAGCAACAGCCGCGCCACCCGGTCAGTCAACACGCGCGTCTTGCCCGACCCCGCATTGGCAGACAGCCAAGTGGAGGCATCAGGGCGCGCCGCGTCAATCTGGGCGCGGGTGGCATCGTTGAATTCAACGGTCATGTCAGATCCTCCGGCAGGGGCGCATCGGTGCCGTCCCATTCGCCAAACCGGGCCAGTTGATCATAATCGCCCGCCGCGTCTTCGGTTTTTACCGCACGGCGCGAGGTGAAGCCCTGCACGGGGTCAAGATATTTTGAGATCAGCTCGTGCAGCCCTTCAAGCACGTCGCGCGGAGTTTCTTCGGTCAGCGGGGCCGCGATCTCTGATGGTTTCGCGCCAAGCCCGATAAACGCGGCATGGGCAACATGAGCCACGCCAACCTCGGGAAAACCGCCTTGCTCCACCATCGCGGCCTCGATCAAAAGCTGTTTGTCAAAATCCTTCTGCTCTTTCTTGCTGGGTGGTGTTCCGGTCTTGTAATCATAGATTAGCGCGGCACCATCTTTGGTCATATCAATGCGGTCGGCATAACCGGTGAGTGTAAAGCCCACATCGGCGAAGATATGCGTCCCCTTGGCGGCCTGTTCAAACGCCACGGGGGTGGCAAAGGTCTGGCGCTGCTTTTCCTGCGCGATGAACCAGTCCGCGACCCGTTCAATGCGCGCCAGCCACATGACGCGCGCGGCGGGCCAAGGGGCATGATCGGCCAGAACTTCTGCCGTGATCCCCAGAAGATGTTGTTTGGTCAGACGCGCGGGGTCGGCGGACACGGATTTCACGAACCTTTCCATGACTTCGTGAATGACAATGCCGCGCACCGGGGCATCGGGCGATTGCACCAGCGTATTGACCGGGCGCAGGCGCAGCGTGTGTTTGGCAAAGATTGCATAGGGATCGCGGATCAGCCGCTTGATTTCGGTCACAGACAGCGCGTGAGGCCGTGCTGTGCTGGGCGGTCTTGGTGACGGACGCGGGGCAGGGGTGACGCGTGTCACCGCCTCAAGCGCTGTGACCTGATCCAACCAGCTATTGCCGCGTGCACGCATCCCCTGCCACGCATCCGGCCCGCCTTGTTCCGGCAAACCGTTCAGCAAATTGCCCAGCCGGTTCAGCCAGCGCGACGGGACGGTTTCCGCCTCATCGGACCGGATCGACCGCGTCAGACAGACCTCTGGCGCTGCGATGGCTTGTTGATAGTCATGGGCAGACAGGCCAATCCGGCGTTCCGGCAGCAACAAACCGGCCTGAAGCCGCATTTGCCGATTGAGCCAAGGGTCGGGCGTTGGTGCTTCGGGCCAAGTGCCGTCATTCAATCCGCCGAGGATGATCAGATCGGCGCCCTGCACCCGCGCCTCAAGCGTGCCCCAGATCATGACAGACGGGTAGGGCGCATCGCGGTCGCGCACCTCTGCCCCCGACAACAGCGCACCCACCAGATCCGCATAATCCGATGCGGACATGACGCCCCCGTATTCAGCCTGATCTTTCAGATCCTGCATCACTTCGCGGGCCTTTTCACCGGCCTTGCGGTGCCAAAGCTCCTTTGACGTTTCGGTGTCTGCGCCCGGACCACCTGCGATGGCATTGGCAAGCGCCAGATGCCGTGCGACCCAATCGGACAAGGGGCAGGGTTCTTCTGACTGGAGACCCATGAACATGCGCGCCACCCAATTCGCCCAGTTCAGAAGTTCATCCGGGTTTTGCATCCGGGCTGCGGCCGCGGTGGCAATGCGCAGAACACCGCTTGCATCCGGAAACGGCAGGCCATCGCGTCTGACCCGCATCTCGAACCGCTGCGTGTTGAGTTGGTGCAGATTGCGGTCTTTGTCGCTGTGGGTCAGCGGGTGCTTGAGTAGGGTCAGCAGTGATTCTGCATCCAGCCGCCGCACAAAAAGCCCGGCCACATGGCGCAGAAACCGTCCCGGCGGTGACAGGTGCAACGGCGTGCCTGCGCTGTCGTCAGGCAGGATATCCCAGCGGTCCAGCGCTGAAGTGACCTGCCGGGTCAGCATCCTGTCAGGGGTGATCAACGCTGCTGTCTTGCCCTGCTCCACCGCCTTGCGCAGACGCAGGGCAATGGCCAGCGCCTCGACGCGGGGCGAGGGCGCTTCGATCAGGGTCAGGTCGGCGGTGGCAGTGTCCAGATCAGACAGTTGCGGGCCTTCGGTCAGCCATGAATGGGTCACAGGAGCAGGGCGCAGCGACAGTGACACCAGCGCATTGCGCTGCGGTGAAGGGGCGTGCGCAGGCGTCCATGTCTTGATCTGGTTGCGCGGCAGATCAAGCGCCTGCATCAGATGCCGAAAGCGGTACTGTGGATGGTCTTCTGACAGCAGTTCCTGATCCAGCGCCTGCCAGACCGACGTTGGCATATCGAAATCAAACCCCGGCAGAACCACGGCCCCCTGCGGCAGCCGCGCCGCGGCCTGCATCAGCAGGGACGTGGTGCCGCGTGACCCGGTTGAGCCTGCAAGAATGATGGGATGCGTCGGCGCGTTTTCATGCCAGGACGACACAATGCGGCTGACCAGCAGGCGCTGGCGCGCTTCGGCGTCCGGTTGACTGGTGGTGCGCTCAAGATAGTGATGCGCGATCTCCAGAAACTTCTTGGCGCGGTTCCAGTGGCCGGATTGGTCGCTGACGTCCAGATCTTCGATGCGCGACACCGGCACGCCTTCGCCCTGCATTTCGTCAATCAGACCCGCAAGGCTGTCTGCAAGATCATAAAGCGATGCACGCGGCGCCAGATCCGGCGTGGCATCCAAAAGCCGGGCAACCAGTTGGATCAGGTCCAGCCGCCTGCGCAACGGGGACAGGGCGGCAGGCAGGGCAACGCCCGGCACCATCCCGTCCAGATCGGTCAACAGACGTATACGAGGCAAGAAACCCGGCGGGCCTGCGTCAAAAATGCTGCGCAACCGGCGCGCCATGCGGGAGGTATTCACGATCAGATCGACCCGCGCCATTGCCTCGGGTGGTTGGCCCTGCATCCGGTCGCGCAACCCAGCCACCAGTGCTGCTGGAAAATCGATGCCAGGTGCCAAGCCAAAGACGCGTGGCATGTCCGTGCGTTCAAACATCTGCGTTCGCCAACATCGCTTCGGCCAGCGCAATGCCGCCCGGATGTCCCACGTCGCACCAGCGACCGGGATAGGAAACCCCGAAAAGGCGTCCGTTTTCTGCCATTACGTTCCACAAGACGTTGAGCGAAAACGCGGTGTCAGGGATCGTGTGCAGCAAGTCCGTTCTGATGATCTGCGCGCCACCATAAACCACGCCCGGACCGCGTTTCAGCGCGCCGTCCCCGGCCATCTGGAAATCACCGGCGCCGCTGTGACCTTCGGCACGGTCAACCGGGATACCGATCAGCAAGGCATCCATGCGCGCCGGATCCCATGCGTCCCGCAGCACCGCAAGCGGGTTAGCCCCGGACCATACCGCATCCGTGTTCAGCGTGAAAACTGGTCCCTCGCCAAGCAGCGGCAGGGCATTGCGAAGTCCACCGCCGGTATCAAGGATTTGCGGTGTTTCCATCACTGTCTGCACGCCATGCGCGGCAAGATGGCGCTGTAACGCGTCGGGCTTGTAATGCAGATTGGCAACGATCTGCGCGGCACCGACCCCCCGCACAAGTTCCAGCGCATGATCGACAAGCGGGCGCCCTGCGACGTGGATCATTGGTTTCGGCTGATCCTGCGTCAGATGCTTCATCCGCGTGCCAAATCCGGCAGCGAACATCATGACGGCAGTGGGGAAATCATGCTTCGGCTTCACGACTGCTCCTGATGATCAATAAACGGTTCAGGCCGAAGGTTTCGCGAACAAGCTCCAGCCTTGAGGTGTGGCAAGGCTGCCTGCGGTTGATCCGTGCGCGCGGTCATCTCCACACGCTCAGCTTTGCGGCCCAACGTGGGTTCGTCCAGCGCGCGTCAAGGCGGCGACCATTGTCCCGGACGTCAGCAGACAGCGTCAGGTCAAGCGCATCGGCCGGGTAAAGCGGGCCAAGCCTGTCTGGCCATTCGACAAGGCAAATTGCGTCGTCGAAGGCATCGATCAGGCCCAATTCTTCGATCTCTTCTGGCGCAGACAGCCGGTAAAGGTCCGCGTGCCAAAGCGCACAGAGCGGCGTTTCATAGGTCTGGACCAGCGTGAAGGTGGGCGAAGGCACGTCTTCGGGCACTGCAATCACGCTTTGGATCAGCGCGCGCGCAAAATGCGTCTTGCCCGCGCCTACGTCGCCGATCAGCAGCACAACGTCGCCGGGACGCAAAGTGCGCCCAAGCAGCGCCGCGTATCGGGCGGTGTCTTTGGCGTTCGACAAGGTAAGGGAAAGGTGTCCGGGATGCATGCGCCCATGCTTACCGGGCAGCGCGCCGAGGCTGCAAGTTGAAACATCAGGCCGCGGGTTCGCTACGGGGTCGCGTAGGCGGTATCTTCAAGCTGACGCGCAGCAGATTTTGGCGTTGATCTAAAGCGGATCAGCGTCGCACCGGAGGCAACGGGAACGACCTGGCAGATCAGCGCGCGACCGGTATTGAGCTTCAGAGGCATCTCCCACGCCGAGCGGTCATTATAGGTTGCGATGCTGTTTTGCAGGTCGGGCCAGACCGGGTTCCCGGACGATTGCTGTTTCCACAGCGCGATGGCGTCCACAATCGTCACGTCGGCAAAGCTGTCTTCGGGGTTGTGGCCCCAAAGGTCACGATATGCCGCATTGGAAAAGGTCAGGATGCCGGCAGCCGTAAACACCGCCAGTCCATCGTCAAGCGTATCGAGCAATGATTGACTAAGCTCAAGTTCAGCCCGGAAATTGCGGGTCAGGGCAATTTCAGCGCTGATATCTTCGATAAGAAAGGCAGTCGCGCCGTCAGGGTGAGGGCGCCCTTTGATGCAATAGGTTTGCCCGGTTTCCAGGGACCACGTTTCTTCGTAACGGCCATCTGTCGCCGCCGCAATGACATCGCTGATTTCCTGACGCCAGTTGTGGTAATTCTTTGGTACCGGCATTCGGCGGCTTTCCCGAAGCTGATCAAAAAACGACAGCATCGTCGGCCGCGCCGATAAAAAGTGTGCGGGCAGATCCGTCAGGTCCACAAGGGCGGGGTTAAACAGTGCCAGTTGGCCATTTCGGTCAAAAATTGCCAGCCCGATCGACAGGTGCGCAAAGGTCTTTGCCAGTGTCTGAACAAAATTCCGCTGGGCCTCTTCGGCATCAACGACAGCATTGATGCAGGTGGCGTGATGGACCGATACATCATCAATCTTGATGGTGCTCAACGCATACCAATCAGGCTTGTCGGACCCTTCAATGTGCAGCGAAACGCGGTTTTTGCGACTGGAATCCTGATCACGGAACAAGGCGGCGGATTGGTCATCTGTTGCGCCATGAGCCAGTTCGTGAAGATTTGCATAAGCCGGATTGTGCCAGAAAACCTGACCCTCTTGGTCTGTGTGCCAAACCGGGTTGGGCGACGTATCGTTTGACCTGCGCAGGGCCGCAATCTCCCGGAGGGTTTCTTTGTCCGTGCCGCCATTTTCCGTAGTTCCTACGTCTGAAAGATTGACCCAGCACAACGGTCCACGCCATTTGATTTCAAGCTGTGAAAGCTCGCTTTCGTCTGCGGCGAACATCGTGATCTTTCCCCGCTGCCCCGTGCTGGCCGCTTCCGGGAAGTTGGGAAAACGCTGTCCGATCAGGCCGCGCAAATCGTCCCAATCATGCAATCCCGGCTGCAACGCCAGCTTTGCAAGGGCGTGGTGGGTCGCGTGTTGAAGCACGCCGCCGTCAAAAAGCAGGGTGATCGGCTCCAGGTGCACGCCCCGGTTGTCCCCTGCAAGACCGGCAAAACGACCAACCCACCACAACGCGGCAAGCACGGTCAGCAACGCGACACAAGTGACTATTCCCAATTCCAAGGGTGAGAGCACACCAAAAACCTTTCAGTTGAGCAGACCTGGACTGTTCATTCGAAAGGTTAACATAGCGTGAATAAAACGCCTATAGGTTGAGTTGTCACGCGATGATATGCTTGTTTTGCAGGGGCATCACCGGTGTCTCGCCGGTGTGTGCGTCAATCTTCTCTCGCGGCCAGGTCACTTCGACGATGGCGCCGGTGGGGTGATTGTCAGCGGCGCTGCGTCCCGTCTCTGCGGCGCCATTGGCAAATCGCAGGGCCGCACCCGTCCGTTCAAGCAGCGTTTTCGCGATGAACAGACCCAACCCCATCCCTTCGTATTCGGGCCGCGCCGACGCGCGGGGCCGGCCGGATTTTCGCCCCATGAAAGGATCGCCAATACGTCCCAAAATCTGCGGTGAGAACCCGCGCCCATCATCCGCAATGCGCACGGAAATTTCCGTATCAGACCAAAGCGCCTCAACTTTCACAGTAGAATCAGCAAAGTCGACGGCATTTTGTACCAGATTGCGCAGACCGTGAATGATCTCTGGCATGCGCAGGATCGCAGGTTGGTCCGCCTCGGCGCCGCTGCCGGGATCATGCGAGAATATCACCTGCTTGCCGCGCGCCACATGTGGCTCTGCCGCTTCTGAAATGACGGCCATCAGCGGGGCCTGATGCAAGTGGACATCATCCTTTCCTGCCCGGCCCATGTCACGCAGAATATCCCGGCAGCGGTCTGCCTGATCACGGATCAACGCGGCGTCTTCGGCAAGGTCCGGCTGATCGTCCAGTTCGTTCAGCAACTCGGCGCTGGCTAGCTTGATCGTCGCAAGGGGCGTGCCAAGCTCGTGCGCGGCTGCTGCCACGACACCGCCAAGATCGGTCAGCTTTTGCTCACGGGCCAGCGCCATCTGCGTTGCCGCCAACGCATCCGCCATCGAATGGATTTCCGAAGTAACCCGCCGGGAATAGGCGCTGGTGAACACAATCGCGATGATCAGCGCGATCCAGTGACCAAAAACAAAAATCTGCGGAATTTCCAGTGTGTCCCCGGCCTGTGTGCGCAGTGGCAAATGTGCCTCCGCCAGCAACGTCACCAGCACGATCGCCGTGCCACACAACACCAGCGTGGACCGCAAACTCAAGGCTGTGGCGGAGATTGTCACCGGACCCAGCAACAACAGCGCGAAGGGATTGTGTAACCCGCCCGTCAAAAACAAAAGAAACGCCAGTTGCAACAGATCGAACATCACCATGGACAGGTTTTCGATTTCCGACAGTCGCTTGCTTTCGGGAAACATGAAGGTTGCGACCAGATTGCCGATTACCGATGCCCCGATAGCAAGATAGCAAAGCCCAAGCTCCAGTTGCAGGCCATAGATTGTCTGGGCCACGGTGATCGCGATAAGCTGTCCGGTAATCGCGACCCAGCGCAGCAGGATCATCGTGCGCAACCGTATCCAGTTCGCCCGCGTGCGTGCGCCCAGAGGCCGGATATTTGCCTGCGTCATAAGGCGCCCTTCGTTCATTAGCACTTGCATCAGATCTGGGTGAGCGTAGGTCTGCTGCCGACCCTGAGCAAGAGCGCCGATTGGCGCAGGAGGAACTGATGAATCGTGTAATCGCCGTGGCTGCCGCCGCCGTCGCCGTGGCCGTCATGCTGGCGACATATCTTTTCAGTGCGATGAACGCGTCGGATGATCGTTTTGCGCAATGTCGTGCAGGGTCCGTTGCCGGAGGTGGTGCGCTGGGCGGGCCGTTCGAGTTGGTCAATGGTGCTGGACAGACTGTCACCGACACAGATGTCATCACCGAACCGGCGTTGATCTACTTTGGGTATACGTATTGTCCGGATGTCTGTCCGTTGGATGTGGACCGAAACGCAGCTGCAGTCGAGATTTTGGAAGAACGCGGCCAATCCGTGGTCCCGGTCTTTATATCAATCGATCCTGCGCGGGACACGCCCGAAGTCGTTGCCGATTTTGCCGCCAACATGCACCCCCGGATGATCGGCCTGACCGGATCTGCCGATCAGGTCAAGGCGGCAAGCAACGCTTACCGCACATACTTTAACGCGCATGAACCGGTTGACGGTGAATATCTGGTTGATCATTCAACCTTCAGCTACCTCGTGCTGCCGGAAACCGGCTTTGCGGAATTCTTTCGGCGCGACATGACCCCGGATGCTCTTGCTGACAGCGTAGGGTGTTTTCTGGACGCGATATGACCATTTGACGGAACCACCCGGCGGCCCATATTAGAAAGGACCGCAACACGTTGCTAAAAAGGGACGGCGCGCAGAATGGCATTGCAGGAAACCCCCGATCTTGGACCCGACAAAACCTTGTTGTTGGTCGATGACGACGAACCTTTTCTGCGCCGTCTTGCCAAGGCCATGGAGAAACGCGGGTTTGAGGTTGAAACCGCCGGTTCCGTCGCTGCAGGCCGCGCCATCGCTACTGCGCGACCTCCGGCATATGCTGTCGTGGATCTGCGGCTTGAGGACGGCAACGGTCTGGACGTGGTCGAGGTGCTGCGCGACAAACGCGCAGATGCGCGTGTGGTTGTGCTGACCGGGTATGGCGCGATAGCGACAGCGGTTGCAGCGGTTAAAATCGGCGCGACGGATTATCTGTCCAAACCGGCCGATGCGAACGATATCACCAATGCCTTGCTGGCCACGGGTGGTGATATGCCGCCACCCCCCGAAAACCCGATGAGCGCCGACCGCGTCCGGTGGGAGCATATTCAGCGGGTGTATGAATTGTGTGATCGTAATGTCAGCGAAACGGCCCGTCGGCTGAACATGCACCGACGCACTTTGCAGCGCATCCTTGCGAAGCGGTCGCCGCTCTGACCCCGGCACCAATAACCGCTTTGTGCTATAGCTCGAACCGCTTCAGTTTCTTGTCTACAACCTGTCCGTTTGCCAATTCATAGCCCTCGATCCTGCCGTAGTCATGAAACCCCCGGCTTTGGTAATAGATCAATCCGCCCTCATTGTCGGCCCGGATGTTGGCGTTGATCCAACGATAGCCAAGGGCCAAAGCAGCTTGCCGTGTGGCGTCGAACAATGCCGAACCTATGCCAAGGCCGGTGCGCCCCATCTGCACGAACGTCGCGATTTCCGCAGCGTCGGCAGGCAGGTGATCGGCGGGCGCGATCCATTGAAATCCAACAATCTGTCCGTCATCCTCAAGCGCCACATGCCACGCGCTGTGATCCGGATCAGAACTGATCCAGTCCGCCAGATCCTGACCGGTGACAGGTCTGACCAGCGCTGTCGTTCCGCCCGCATCAATGATCGCATTGAGCAGCACGGCCATCTCTTGGGCGTCGCGTTCACCTGCGGGCCGGGTGGTGATCATGACGTTGCGCGCAACAGGGCCGCATGGCGTGCGGTGAAATCATTGCGGGCATCGACCGGCGCGCGCAGGACAATTGCCAACCCTTGGATTAAAGCAGGGTCAGGGCGGCCAAAAAATCGCGTCGATTCTGCTTCTGAAAATCCTGCGATCTGCGTTGCCTCCATCCAGGCGCTGACCTTGTCCGCCTTCTTGATCTGTTTCTTGACCGGCAGCGGTATCACCGCAGGCAGGCCAAAGCGCAAATGAATCGCTGCCGTTAACCTTTCATCCAACGCACCGTAACCTGGCCCGACCGCTGCTTTTACCGGCGAAATCATGTCACCGATGACATATTCAGGTGCGTCATGCAGCAATGCGGCCAAGCGCCAGCGCGCAGGCGCTTTTGGGTCAATCCGTGCGAAAATGGTTTCCACCAGCAGCGAATGTTCGGCCACGGAATAGGCATAATCACCATGCGTCTGCCCGTTCCAGCGCGCCACGAAGGCAAGTCCGTGGGCAATGTCCTCAATCTCGATATCGACCGGGGTCGGATCCAGAAGATCCAGCCGCCGACCCGAAAGCATTCGTTGCCAGGCACGCGGTTGTTGCGCCATCGTGACCCCTTTGTTGCCTGCGCCTGTTTGGAACTTTCATTGGCGCAGCCCGTTCATCCCATGAAGGAGATGATCATGAAACCCGTTTTTTCGACCCTTGCCGTCGCATTTGCATTTCTTGCAGGCACCTCCGGCTTTGCCGCAGCAGATGAGGTCTGCATGCCCATATATGAGATGAAAGCATCGCTTGTGGATTGGTATGGCGAACGCCCGGTCAGCGACGCGTCACAGGACGGAACCCAAATCTGGGCCTCGGACCGAACCGGGACATGGACGTTGATCAGACTGCTCGCGGACGGAAATTCATGCGTGATCGAGACCGGTGAAGACTGGAACGGCGGCCTGACGGGCAATGAATTGTTGGCATCGCTGCGCCAATGATATTCACAGCCGCATTGTTTTGATGCATCCGCCCTGCTAAGCGATTTGCCAACGACGCTTAGGATGGGAATGGAAACGTGGCTGAAGACTATATTGTAAAAGACATCAAACTTGCCGCCTACGGGCGCAAGGAACTTGATATTGCCGAAACCGAAATGCCGGGGCTGATGGCGCTGCGCCAGGAATATGGCAAATCCAAGCCGCTCAAGGGCGCGCGCATTGTCGGCTCTTTGCACATGACGATCCAGACGGCGGTTCTGATTGAAACGCTGGTTGTGCTGGGTGCCGATGTACGCTGGGCGTCTTGCAACATTTTCTCGACCCAAGATCACGCAGCCGCGGCAATTGCCGAAGGCGGCACGCCCGTTTTCGCGATCAAAGGCCAGACGCTGGTGGAGCACTGGGATTACCTTGACCGCTCGTTCCAGTTTGCGGACGGGGCGAATATGATCCTCGACGATGGCGGCGACGCGACGCTTTATGTTCTGCTTGGTGCGCGGGTCGAAGCGGGTGAGACAGATTTGCTTTCTGTGCCCACATCGGAAGAAGAAGAAGCGATCTTTGCGCAAATCAAGAAGCGCATGCAGGAAACACCGGGCTGGTTCACCAAGACACGTGACGCGATCAAGGGTGTGTCCGAAGAGACGACAACCGGCGTTCATCGCCTTTATGATCTTCATAAAAAGGGCCAGCTGCCGTTCCCCGCGATCAATGTGAACGACAGTGTGACCAAGTCGAAATTCGACAATAAATACGGGTGCAAAGAATCGCTGGTAGACGGTATTCGCCGCGCGACTGACACGATGATGGCGGGCAAAGTTGCCGTGGTCATGGGCTACGGCGATGTCGGCAAGGGGTCCGCCGCGTCCCTGAGCGGTGCCGGTGCGCGGGTAAAGGTGACGGAGGTCGATCCGATCTGCGCCCTGCAAGCCGCGATGGACGGCTACGAGGTTGTCCTGCTCGAAGATGTGGTATCCTCTGCCGATATCTTTATCACCACCACCGGCAACAAGGACGTTATCCGCATCGAGCATATGCGCGAGATGAAGGATATGGCCATCGTCGGTAACATCGGCCACTTCGACAACGAGATTCAGGTCGCGTCGTTGAAGAACCACAAATGGACCAACATCAAAGAACAGGTGGACATGATCGAGATGCCCAACGGGCACCGTCTGATCCTGCTGTCCGAAGGTCGTTTGCTGAACCTCGGCAATGCCACCGGCCATCCATCGTTTGTGATGTCGGCCTCCTTCACCAATCAGGTGCTGGCACAGATCGAACTGTGGGAAAACACCGGAAAATATAAGAACGAAGTCTATATTTTGCCCAAGCATCTGGACGAAAAGGTGGCGCGTCTGCATCTGGACCGGATCGGTGTCAAGCTAAGCACGCTGAACCCAGAACAGGCCGCGTATATTGGCGTGTCCCCGGAGGGCCCGTTCAAGCCGGAACATTACCGCTACTGATACAGCGACCATAACTGCTGCCAAAGGCCGCCCCGTATTATGCGTGGGCGGCCTTTTTCGTCTGAAATGAGCGGAATTCCACCATCTTGGCGCGATCTTGCCGGGACGCGGAAGGTGCCGGAACACACGAGGGCAAAGGAGAGTTGGCCTGCCAGAGGTAGCAACCCAAAGAAGGAGAGATACCGTGAGACTTGGACATTTGAAGATGACAGCCGCAGTTCTGGCCCTGACCGCTGGATCAGCTTGGGCGCAAACTTCGGAAAGCAGCGGCGTGACCGTTGACCTGTCAGGCGATGCAACTGCAACGGCTGAAACAGACGGCGCAATGAAGCCGATTGCCGACACCGCAAATGAGATCGGTGAGGGCGTGATCGACGCCGCAGAATCCGCGGCCGCCGCCGCACAAAACGCGGCTGATGAGGCGGAAGAGACAGCGACCGATCTTGTCAACGATGCCCAGAGCATTGAAGTCGAGGGCGATGTGACTGTTGAATCCGACCTTGGCACAGACACTGACAAGGGCGCAGATAGCGCGGAAACTGACATGGCAGCCGATGCCGAAGTAAACACAGACACTGATATGACAGCCGAGGCCGACGTGGCCACAAATGGCAACACCGCCGCCGTGCCAACCGAAATGGCCAACAGCTTTTCCGGCATGGTTGTCGGTGACATTGTCGGTCAGGAGCTGATCGAAGCCAACGGCGAAAGCCTCGGCGAGGTCGAATATGTGGTCCGGGACGGAAACCGTTTGTCTGCCGTTGTGGGCATCGGTGGTTTTCTTGGCTTCGGCCAACACACCGTTGCTGTGCCGCTGGATGATATTTCTCTGGCAGAGGAAAACACCCTCAAACTGAACACCTCGACCAAGGCCCAGCTTAAGGCCCAACCTGAGGTGGATCAGATGCAGATAGAGCGACTTGAGACAGACGTATCGCTTGATCTTGCATCCTGACGGCAGCGACATTTTTCATCGGGGCGTCCTTTGTCGGGCGCCCCGTTTGCATGCAGGGCGTTGCACTTTGTCACGCGGGAAAAATTATCTTTTGAGTTCGCGCTTTTCTTACTAGGCTTCGGTCAGGGTCAGGAATGACTGACCAAAAATGACTATAGGAGGGTGACCAGATGGGTAAGCGGGACGAATGGATCGCGAAATACGCTGATGATTTGACCAACAAATGCGGCATGACACCGGACATGGATTTGCTCAAAAAAGTGACGATCGGGTGCGGACCGTCTATCTATAACGCGGATGCGCAAACCGTAGCCGCCGGACAGACAAGCGAGCTTGAGACGATCAAGGAGAACTTTTTGATCAAAAAGCTGGGCTTGCCAGACAGTGATGAACTGATGGGCGGCATCCAGAAGGTATTGACGACCTATGGCCGGTCAGAGCGGAACAAATACCGTGCTGTGGTCTACTACATGCTGGCCAAACACTTCGGCAAAGAATCCGTCTACAGCTGATCCGAACCCGCGCGATAAACGACTTGGCCCGCTAAAATGGTTAAGCGGGCCTTTCGTAATTGGCGAGGCTTTGATGCACTCGGAAATTGCTTTTTTCGATGAGAAAGGCTATCAAAGGTTATCGGCCAGTATGGCCAGAACAGATTTCTATACGTGTGTGGTGGTTACGGGAGCACGCGGGGTGAAAAGGGTTCTGGCTGGGGGGTCAGAGCCCTTTTTTTATCG
>JAGXHC010000084.1 GCA_024636405.1 Sulfitobacter sp.
ACTGGTGCCTGATCCATGGTGGCCATCGACAGCACTGCCCCGGCCCGGTGTGCGCTGTCGCGTGAACAGATTTGTGATGGCCTTGTCTTTGCCGCCAAAGTTTCCGTCATCACTGATCTGTGGTCTGCGGGGCGGCATGCGGTGCAGGGCGGACGCCATGTGGACTGCGCAGGTATCGTGGCGCGCTACCGCGTGGCGATTGCGGATCTGCTTGCATCCCATTGATGTTCCTATGCGGATGGTCGCACGGCACGGCAATTTCAGATCTCTGTCACTGTGATGGGTCGGCTGGGGCGCCGCCCCAGACCCCGGGATATTTTGGCCAGAAGAATAGTTAGGGATGGCGGCGCGGCTTATGGCTCCGGGGCAGATGGGGCGCGGCAGGGGCAGAGTTGCCCGCGTCAGGGCATGCGTTCCATCTGGTGCCTGCGCGCCGCCCGTATGAAGAGCACGCCGTCGCCATCGTTCAACCGCAGCTGCAGCGGCGTGTGGGCAGTGCACGTATCGCCAACGGCAAGCTTCGCGCCGTTATCGGTGGCTACGCGTTCTGGACCAGCACGGTCGACGGACCCTTTTGGAAGGTGGTCGGCAGACGCTTCGGCATTTCAAAAGCCGGTGTACTGACGTGGCAATCCGGGGGCGCGCAAGGCCGACACTTTTCCGGCACTCAATCGCTCAGGACACGGGCAAGGCGCCTGATCCGAAGCGCCCTGTTCAACTCGCCGCCGAAGATCAGGACAAGTGCCGCGAGGTACATGAAATAGAGAGCGGCGACGATTCCCGCCATGCCGGCGTAGTAGCTGGCGTAGGTTCCGAAACTACTGAGATAGAACGAAAACGCGGCGGCAAGGAGCGTCCATGCGATGGCGGTGACGATCACGCCGGGCCAGATGTTGGCAAACCGCGTCCGGCGCGCCGGAAGCAAGACATGCGCTGCGAAGAGCGCAACCAACAGGATCGCTGCGGAGGCTGGAAAGCGGATCAAGCTCATCGTGACCGACGCGGGGTCGAATTCCGGCAAGAGGGTATGCAGCCAGGATCCGGCACGCGGCGCAAGAACCAAGAGATACCCAACCAGCACAAGGATCAAGCCAGCAAGCAAGACCATCGCAACCTGAATCCCAAGGAGCTTGAATGGCGAGCGGGTTTCGCGGATTCCATAGGCGCGGTTTAGGCCGACCCGCACGCCATCGACGCCGCCCACGGCGAACCAGATGGTCAATAGGATACCGACACTGAGCACGCCGCCGCGCGGCACTGTCATCACTTTTTCAACCTCGGACACGATCGGCTCAATCAGGGGCGGGGGCACAATGGCGATCAGAAAATTAACCAGATCTTCGGCCATGGACCGATCACCGATAAATGCCGTCAGTGAACTTGTGAAAATGAGGAACGGAAAGATCGCGAGCAAAGCGCGGAACGCCACGTTGCCGGCCAATCCGAATGCATCGTCGCTCCACAGTCTCAGAATGGCTTCGTGCATGATTGCGCGCAGGACGCGCCAACCCGTTCCATAGAAGAGGTCTTCTGGATTCTCGCTGAGAACCCCGTGGGTCATGACCACCTCGCGACCCTGATCGTGGCGTGATTTGGCGTTCACAGGCTGCTCCACCCTACGCCCGAGATGCGCAGGCTATTGCTGACGATAGCGCCGCCGCACCGGACGCACCATAACGAACTCTCGGGACCGCCGGTTTGATCAGAATACCCGTCAATGTGGCGCCGGGAAATATTCGAAATCCTGCCCCGACGCCGCCCTCCCCCCTTGGAGAGTTGCAGAGTTGCGCCTAGAAATCCGAGCCTTGCGATGGGGCCCCTTTCGCCGCGTTTGCCTGATCCGGCGGCAACGTCAGGCTTGCGGTGAATCCACGGTCTTCTCCCGGCTGTGGCGAGAAAATATCCAGTTTGCAGCCGGAGTGATTGCAAAGCTGCTGCACGATCGACAGGCCAAGACCAAAACCGTCTGACATCGTGGCCTTGCGGATAAAGCGGCCCTTGATGGCTTCAAGGTCGGCAGGTGAGAACGGATCGCAATCGTTGGCAATGACCACGTGCCCCGGTGTGCTGGCATCGACAGAGACCGGGGTGTCCTTGGTCGCGTATTTCAGCGCATTTTCAAAGAGGTTGTTCAAGATGATACCCAGTGCGTCTGGATCTACCCGGCTGGCAAACACACCTGTCGGCCCTTGCAGGACAAGCCGCCCCTCTTGTGGCTCCCGATCAAGCAACTCCTTCAGCATCAAGGAAATGACCGGATTAATGTCAGCTGCGGCAGAATTGACCCCCAACCCCGATTGTGCCCGTGACATTTGCAACAGACGTTCAATCAACCTGACAAGCCGTTTCAGACCCTGTTCGATTTCAATCGTATCGGCGGCCAGCATGGGGTCGTGCAACTTTGTCTTGAGGCGTTGAATATGGGCCAGACAAATAGCGATCGGAGTGCGCAATTCGTGGGCTGCATTGGTGGCAAACGCCCGTTCGGCGGTCAGTGCGGTGTCCAGCCGGAACATGAGTCTGTCAAGGGTGTCAATCGCGGGCTCAATCTCGGCGAAGGAGTTGTTTCGATCAATTGGGGTCAGGTTATGTTCGTTCTTCTGAGCGATCTTCGCGCTTAGGTTGGTGATGTCGCCCACCGACCGGCGCACTGCCTGATATGCCGCACTGGCAAAAAGCAGGCCCAGCAGCAAAAAGCCCAGGACCACGCCGATAACCACGTCAAGGATCGCTTCGTTGCGTTCCTGCATCGAGGTGGCAACGACCAGAATACCTTTTGTCTGCCCCGCCCGCGAGTGGAGCACTGCAACACGGTAGCCTTGCAACGTGCGAATACCTTCGGACATATCGACCGGCAGGCCTGCGGGGTCAGCCAACGGCGATTTTGCAATCACCGTGCCGCTGGGATCGAGATACCAGAATATTGTCTGCTCATCCGGGTCGTGTGTGGCACGCTCAAATGGCAGCAGTCCTGAAGTTCCGGCGTTCGCCTTGTCGCGAAAATCTTGCGTCACGCCCGATGCCTCAAGGATATTCAGCAGCAGATGGCCTTTGCTGATCAGGCCAGAGTCCATAAGTTCGTCATATTCGTCTTTGGCAAGGCTGTAGACGATGAATACGCCGATGGTCATCGCCAGCGTAGCGGGAAGAATAAGCGATCTGAACAAGGATCGAAGCAGGCTTTTGGGGTGGGGCGTCATGGATTGAGCGCATAACCTATGCCACGGTGCGTGACGATTAGATCCCTTCCAAGCTTCATGCGCAGCCGACTGATATGCGCCTCAAGCGCGTTGCTTTCCACTTCTGCACCAAACGCATAGATTGCCGCCTCCAGGCTTTCCTTGGGGACGATCGCAGATTTACGGCGCAGCAACACTTCGAGCACGCCCCATTCCTTGGCTGTCAGGCGAATGGCCTGGCCTTCGCGCAGCACGCTATGGTTCGACATGCAGATGCTGAGATCACGGATAACGACAGTCTGGGCCAATTGGTCCGCGCTGCGGCGGCAGACCGTTTGAATGCGTGCTTTTACCTCATCGAGGTCAAAAGGTTTGATAATGTAATCGTCCGCCCCGCGGTTCAGCCCGTCGATGCGGTCCGACACCTTGTCGCGGGCGGTCAGAATGATAATCGGCGTTGCAATACGCCTGCTGCGAAGCGCGCTGAGAAAAGCCATGCCATCGCCATCGGGCAATTGCAGATCCAGCAGCACCACGTCATATTCCAGCGCCCGCACAGCGCTTTCGGCATCGTCGAGCGTGGTGAACCATTCCACGATGTGATGGTCCGCCTCAAGATTCTCCTTGAGAGGGCGCGCCAGTGCCGCTTCATCTTCAATCAGCAGAATGCGCATGATCGTCCTTCAGGGTCAGTGACCGCTTTTGCGCATGAAAACTGGCATCAGATAAGTGACATGAAAAATGATGCTTCTTCAAGTCAGATACAGGGATCGGGCGATAACCATGCCCAGAAAGACGCCGTTTGCACAAAGCAGGCACATCGTCGCGAGCGACCCCAAATCCTTGGCATCCCGCGCGAACGCCTCCCAGTTGGGGGCAAGATGATCCACGATACATTCGATCGCCGTATTCAACGCTTCCACTGCAACAAGCGCGAAAAACAGGATCAGCAGGATGCAATATTCGACGAAGGACGCACCAAGTATGCCAAACAATGCGACGGCCGCGACAAGTGCCAGAACTATATGGCGAAATGCCGTCTCTTGCCAAAGCCTGCGAACGCCGGCCATCGAATAACCCGCAGCGGCAATGACATGGGCAAGGCCGGTCACGCGCGCAGGTTTTGAGCGGGGCGCGTTGTTGTGCATGTTCATTTGCTGGCTACTTTCTGAATGTCTCGGCAGGAGGCAAAAATATCAAGCGCTGGGGTCCGTTCGGCTGTCTGGATGTCCAGCATTCCCAGTATGGAGTGAAACAGGTTGTCATGTGACAATGCTGTGTCATTCTTGGCCACAAGACAGCTTTGATCAAGCCCAAACCGGTTTTTGAATGCGGCCGACATCCACAGGATCATCGGCACCCTGGTCTGATACTCCGGCGCCATGAAATAGGGCGACCCATGCAGGTATAGCCCTGCTTCGCCCAGCGATTCACCATGATCGGAGACATAAAGCAGGGCCGTGTCCAACTGGTCTTCGGATTGCAACAACCCGATCGTCTGGGCCAGAATTTCGTCAGTATAGGCAACAGTGTTGTCATATGCATTGCTGATCTCATTCTGGGTGCAGTTCTTGAACTCTGCCGTGTTGCACGCAGGCGTAAAGCGTTCGAACTCCTTGGGGTAGCGCAGATAATAGGTCGGGCCATGGCTGCCGATCTGATGCAGCACCAGCACGGTGTCTTGAGTGATTGTAGCAGCATAATCCTTTAGCGCCTGCGTGAAAATGCCGTCCATACATTCGCCAGAGGCGCAGAATTCCGGGTCTTCCGCGTGGGTGAAAGAACGTGAGGCGACCCGCGCGGCAATGCTCTTGTCACCTGTATTGTTATCCCACCATTCAACATGCAATCCCGCGTGGCTCAGCACATCAAGCACGTTCTGATGCGAGATCCCGGCCTCGTAGGAATAGTCATTGCGCCCGAACTTTGAGAACATGCAGGGCATGGATACGGCCGTTGCTGTGCCGCAGGATGCGACTGCACCAAAGTTGACGATGGGCAATTTCGCCAGTCTCGGGGTGGTGTTTTTCGCATATCCGTTCAAACTGAAATTCTGTGCACGGGCCGTTTCTCCGACAATCACGAGGGTCAAAAGGGGTCTGCTCTGGCCGGCGTAGGACGGGCCTTTCACAGCATCTTCGCCAATCGCCGCGACTTCGACATGTGCAGTGTCCGACAGCATCCTGGCATAGCGGATGGCACCCACCAGTGGCGCGCCCGGTTGAAAGCTGCTCATGTAATCTTTGCGCGAGCGCAGGATCGATGCATAGGATTTCAGATCCGTCATCAGCAATCCTGCGGCAAGTGCCATGCTGACCGAAAAGGTGATAATAGGCACCGCGACCGTTCTGAGCATCCGTCGGGGCAGCACCTTTACTGATGCAATCAGCAGCGCTGGAAATAGCCCGAACACAACCAGATGCGTGACAAGGCCCAAGGTGATCAGATGTTTGGATTCCGTAACCGTCGTCACCATCACGTTCTGGATCATGTCCCGGTCCACAATGACGCCAAGCGTATCCATATAATAGGATGTCCCGGCGCTGAGGATCACGATAAAAATCAGGAACGGCTTCACCACCCACGGAAGTCCAAACAGGCTGAACACGGCGAGTGTCAGAAGAAACACAGCAAGGGCGAACCCCGAAAAAGAGACCGGATGCCCGGCAAAAAGTTCTGCGCCAATAGACCAGAACGTCGCATTGTCGCAGGCAAAGACAAAAGCGAGCGTGAGGATAATCAACATACCCGGCGACATGGCAACTGCGTTTCGCACGCCAGAAAACCGCGCGGATAGGGACGAAAATGGCGTCATGAGAAAAAGCCTGCACTGTCAATTCAGCGCGTTTGACCATTCCGACCTTACGCGAACCTTACGAAGGTGAGGCAGGGCAAGTGGATAGAACTGTCCCGCCACCATTTCGCTGTTTCGCGCCATCACGTCCAAGATGCCTGCAATCAACCTTGATCAATCCGCCAACGCTTCGAGCCTGACACGGCGACTATGATACGTCGTGCAAGGTACAGTCCGTTGTGGGTTAGTTGTGGGTAAGGATGTTCAACTTGTCGGGAAATTGAATGAAATCAATTTCTTGAAAAGGAAAGTGGCAGCCCGTAGGGGAATCGAACCCCTCTTTCC
>JAGXHC010000085.1 GCA_024636405.1 Sulfitobacter sp.
AGCCTGACGTTTGGTATCTGTCACCATCTTGCCCTCTCCGTGCTGCCAGATCAGCGAAACTTTGGCTGGCGCTTTTCCAGAAAGGCGTTCAGCCCTTCGGCTGCATCCGGCGTTGTCTGAACCAAAGCCGCAGCAAGGCTTTCGGTGAACAATCCGTCCGCGCGCGGCATGTCTTCGATCCGGGCAAGCGCCTGAACCATGAAATAATTGGACATCGGCGCGTTCTGGGCAATCTTGTGCGCCAGATCACGCGCCAACGGCAGCGCCTCGCCGTCCCCCACAGCGTAATGCGCAAGGCCCAGCCGCACGCCATCCTCATGGCCATATCTGCGACCGGTAAGCATCATCTCGGTCATCCGGTCCGCGCCAAGGATGCGCCCGACCCGCACCGTCGCGCCCCCGCCGACAAAGATGCCACGCCGCCCCTCCGGCAGTTGAAAGATCACCGACGGTTCCGCGATGCGCACATGCGTCGCAGTGGCAAGCTCCAACCCGCCACCAATCACCGCTCCGGTCATGGCGCTGATGGAAACACGGCCCCCGAACTGGATCATGTCCAATACCCGGTGCCAGTTGCGCGAATGATAAACCCCCTGTTCGGCCGTGCGCGCGACATGTTCAGACAGATCAAGCCCGGAACAGAAATGCCCGCCGCGACCATAAATTATGACGACGCGCACGGTGTCGGGCAGGCCCGCGTAAAACGTCTCGATCTCAGACAGCAGGGCGTCGGACATGGCATTGCGCTTGTCCTCACGGATCAGTTCGACCTCGGCAATCGCGCCGTCGGTCCGGGTCTCAATGTGGTTGAAGTGGTGCGCCATGACGAGGCTCCTTCTAAGGGCCAGAGCACAAGACCCGGCCAAGCGAAACGTGTGCGGTTGGCGACATGGTTTTCACGATTTGCCGTGCAAGCCCAGCCCTTTCCGCAGCCAGCCAATTCCCCCGACGCGCCGCCATGTCAGCCCACGGTCGCGTCAGGACACCTGTTTGGCACTGTCATCCGCAGGTGCGCAATTCTCAAGCGCACAGACTGCCGCGTGCTGGCTCAGAAACACCGAGCCGGTCAGATCGTCCAGGAAATGACTGCGTTTCAACCGGTCCATCACGGGGCCTTTTACCTCGCTCAGGTGCAGCCGGATGCCCGCATCTTTCAGCCGCGCGTTGATCGCCTCCAGCGATTCCAGTGCCGACAGGTCAATTTCATTCACCGCCGGGAACATCAGCACCACATCCGTCAGCGCCGGCTTTTCGGCGGCAAACCGCGAAAGCTGATCCTCAAGAAATCGGGCATTGGGGAAATACAGGCTTTCATCCACCCGCAGGCTCAGTACATGCGGCTGGGTCTCGACCTCGTGGCGCAAAACATTTCGGAAATGCTCGGTGCCCGGCACGCGGCCCACCACCGCCATATGCGGCCGTGACGTCTTGTAAAGATGCACCAGCACCGACGTGGCAACCCCCGCCGTCACGCCCGCCTCAACGCCAAAAATCAGCGTCAGCAGGATTGTCACGGTCACGGCGGCAAAATCGGCGCGGCTGAAGGCCCAGGCACGTTTCAGGATCGAAAAATCAACAAGGCTCAGCACGGCAACGATGATGGTCGCGGCCAGCGTGGCCTTGGGCAGATAATGAATCAACGGCGTCAGAAACAACGCCGCCAACGCAAGCCCCACCGCCGTAAAGGCCCCGGCCGCAGGGGTTTCGGCCCCCGCATCATAATTCACCACCGACCGTGAAAAGCCCCCGGTAACCGGAAAGCCACCGGTAAAAGCCGCCCCGATATTGGCGGCGCCAAGGCCGATCAACTCTTGATCGGGGTCAATGCGCTGGCGCTTCTTGGCCGCCAGCGTCTGCGCGACCGAAATACTTTCGACAAAGCCGATGATGGAAATCAGCAGCGCGGGGGCAAAAAGCTGCGACAGCAGCGCAGGCGAAAACGACGGCAGCGTCAATGGCGGCAGGCTTTGTGGCACTTCGCCCACAATCGCGACGCCCTGTGCACCCAGATCAAACGCCCAGACCGCCAGTGTCGTGACCACAATCGCCAGCACCGGCCCGGTCTTTGCCCCGATATCGGCCATCTGCGGCCCGAACCCCATGCGGACCAGCAGCGGCTTTAGCCCACGGCGCACCCAGAACAGAAAGCCGGTGGCCGACAGCCCCAGCGCAAGCGTGATCAGGTTGATCTGACCCAGATTTTCAAAAAGCCCCTGAACGATTTCAATCAGGGTATGACCGCCCCCGTCGATGCCCAGAATATGGCGCAACTGGCTCGCCGCGATCAAAATGCCGCTTGCCGTGATAAATCCCGCAATCACCGGATGCGACAGGAAATTGGCCAGAAAGCCCAGCCGAAACACTCCCAGCGCCAACAGCATCACACCCGACAGGAACGCCAGCGTCAGCGCGGCCACGACGTATCCTGCGGTGCCCGCCTCAGCGATATTGCCCACCGCCGCTGCTGTCATCAGCGACACAACCGCCACCGGCCCCACGGCAAGCGCCCGGCTGGTGCCGAATATCGCATACAGAACGATCGGCGCAATCGACGCATAAATGCCCGCCTCGGGCGGCATTCCGGCCAGCAAAGCATAGGCCAGCGACTGCGGAATCAGCATGATCGTGACAATAACCGCCGCGACCATATCGCCGCTGAAGGTGGAACGGTCATACCGCCGTCCCCAATCCAGGATCGGCAAATGGCGCGACAACAAGGGCAGGGACATCATGCGTGATCCGACATTCTTGGGGCTAGGGTTGAACCGGGCGGCCTGACGCAGCCCGGTCCCGGATCAATCGAAGCGGTTCACAGGCAATTTCAGATATTGGTTGCCGTCATTCTCCGCCGCTGGCAAACGCCCGCTGCGCAGGTTGATCTGCAAAGCCGCAAGGATGCGGTCCGGCAGCGCCAGCGTCGCATCGCGTTTTTTCCGCCGCTCAATCCAATCTTCACGCTTGGTCCCGTCCTTGACGTGGATGTTGCGCGCCTTGTGCTCGGCCACGGTGGCTTCCCATTGCGGTTCCTTGCGCTCTTTGGTGCCATAATCATGGCCAACGTTCAGCCGGGTTTGCGCAGGCAACGCCAGAATATCCTGGATCGTATCCCAAAGCGCGCCCGTATCGCCCCCCGGAAAGTCGGATCGTGACGTCCCGGCATCAGGCTGCATCAGCGTATCATGCACAAAGGCCGCATCGCCGCAGACATAGGTGATCGATCCCAGCGTGTGCCCGGGCGACAACATCACCGTCATCTCCAGATCACCCAGCGCAAAACGCTCGCCTTCCTTGAACAGCCGGTCGAAATCGCGTGTCGGCACAAAGGCATCGGGCAAGTTGTAAAGATCGGCCCAGATCTTGGCGATATCGGGCACCAGCGCGCCGATGGCATTTGGCGCGCCTGTGCGGTCCTTCAACTGCGCCGACGCCATGACATGGTCGGCATGGGGGTGCGTATCCAGCACCCACTGCACCTTCAGGCCATTGTCGCGCACAAGGTCCAGTACCTGGTCCATGCTTGTGGTCGAAAAGCTGTAGTTCTTGGGATTGAAGTTCCAGACCACATCAATCAGCGCTGCGGCCTTGGTCGCGGGATCGGCGCAGATGTACTGGATCGATCCGGTATCGGGCTCATAAATGCCCCAGACATCCGGGCTGCCTGCGCCGTCCGAAGCGGAATGCCGCACGATACGGCTTTTGAGGGGGTCGGTCATTGCAAAGCTCCTTTTCTTTGGGTCGGGGAAATGTCGGGTGCGTGCCGGGCCAGCCACATACCGCCCAACATAAAGGGAACAAATACCAAAGTGCCAGCGGCCGCCATCGGGAAGGCCGTCAGCGCCGGACCGGGGCAAAATCCACCCAGACCCCAACCCGCCCCGAACACCGCAGCACCGGTCAGCAATTTCGGATCAAGGTCTTTGCGTGTCGGTATATGGAACGTGTCCCCGAAAAGCGGACGATCGCGGTTGCGCGCCAACAGCGCGAACCCCGGTGCGGTCACCGCAATGGCACCGCCCATCACAAACGCAAGGCTCGGGTCCCAGCTGCCGAATAGATCAAGGAAATTCAAAACCTTGGCCGGGTCGGCCATGCCACCAATGATCAAACCGAAACCAAAGATCAGACCGGACAGAAGTGCAAACAGCTGTTTCATCTCAAACTCCGATCACGTGACGTGTCACGAACACAACGGCAATCGCCGCAACCATAAAGGTGACGGTGGCCACGATGGACCGCGGCGACCCCCGCGATACGCCACAAACCCCGTGACCGGACGTGCACCCATTGCCGTAAACTGTGCCAAAGCCAACCAGCACCCCCGCCACGGCCATCAGGGGCAGGTTGGCGGGCACCCATTGCTGCGGCCAGTTGCCGGACATCAGCAACCAGATCGGCGCTGCCAGCAGCAGGCCCAGCACGAACATCGCCGAAACGCCGCGCGCCTCTGTGTCGGACTTGCGGGCGAAAATCTTTGAGGTCAGACCGCTGATTCCCGCGATACGCCCGTTGGTGGCCATCAGCAAAACAGTCGAACCCCCAATCATCACGCCGCCGATCAGCGACAGCCAAGGGGTAAATTCGGTTTCCATGTCTTAACTCCTCCGTTCGGCGATCTGCGCAGCGTGTCTTGTCATGTTCCAGAAAGTCTATATATTCAGCCCAGCGAATATTCAATAGGGCGAATATGACGATTGACGTAAATTTTCTCGAAGGTGACATCAAGTCGGCGGCGGCGCTGATGGCGATGCTGGCATCGGAAAACCGGCTCCAGATCCTGTGCCGATTGCTTGATGGTGAACGGTCGGTGGGCGATCTGGCACAGGCCTGCGGCCTGCCGCAGCCTACGATGTCACAGCAACTCAAGCGTCTGAAGGAGGCCGGTCTGATTTCGGGCCGCCGCGCCGGGCAGACGGTTTACTATAGCGTTCAGGATCAGGCCGTCGCGGCCGTCCTCGAAACCCTGCACCGTCTCTACTGCGCGCCCAAATGACCCGCTCGGCGGCGCCGCACCTTGCTGACAAAACCAATCTGCGTTGAAATAGAACACCGCCGCAACCAGCAGCCCGACTTGCGACGCAGGGCGCATTACGCTGCATATTGCCGGTCCGCTGCGAAGACAATTGCGGTGCCATACTACGACCGCTATTCCAACACCATGAGAACGATTCTGGCACTGTTCCTAAGCAGCCTTTCAGCCGTCCCACTGGCCGCACATCCGCATGTCTTCATCGATACCGGGTTCGAGTTGATCCTCGACGATGCCGGTCAGATGACGCATGTGCGGGTGATCTGGCAGTATGACGATTTTTACTCATTGCTGATCACCGAAGACATGGGTCTGGATGGCGACGGCGACGGCGTTCTGACTGATGCCGAGATTGCAAAGCTAAAGGGCTTTGACATGAAGTGGGACAAGGGTTTCAACGGCGATCTGATGATGACCATAGGCGATAATCCCATCTCGTTGTCAGGACCGCAGGAGGTCACAGCCAGCTTTTCGCAAGGGCGCATCACCACGACGCATCTGCGGGCGCTCCTGGCCCCCGTGGCACCGGGCGAAACCATGATCATGAAAGCCTATGACCCGAGCTATTATACGGCCTATGAGGTGACCCGACCCGTGACAGTCACCGGGGACGGCGTGTGCCACGTGCGATTGAAAGCGCCGGAGTTGGACAAGGGTCTGAAGGCCCTTCAAAAAGAACTCGCGACATTGGATGCCCAGATGGACCCGCAGGATGCCGGTCTGCCCGACATCGGCGCGCAGATGGCGGGAAGCGTAATCGTGATATGCGGCGCATCCTAACCCTGGTGGCTGTCGCGGTCCTGATCGGACTGGCGATAATGTGGTGGAGCGGCAGCTTCGACCGTCTCGCCTATTGGGCCGCAGGCCAGCAGAGAGCGTTTCAGAACACAATCGCCGGGGCTTTGCGCGCCGCACGTGCAGGTCAACCCGGTGCAGTTATCGCACTGCTTTCGGCCTGTTTTGCGTATGGGCTGGCGCATGCGGTCGGGCCGGGACACGGCAAGATCTTGATCGGGGGCTATGGCATGGCGCGGGGCGTGTCGATGCTGCGGCTTTCGCTGATTGCGCTGGTGTCTTCGCTGGGGCAGGCGGTAACGGCGGTGGCACTGGTCTATGCCGGCGTCACCCTGCTCAACCTTGGCCGTGAAGCGATGGTGGGGGTCACAGAAGACATCATGGCCCCGATAAGCTATGCGGCCATTGCGTTGATCGGTGGCTGGCTGGTCCTGCGGGGGCTGCGGCATCTGCGGCCCGTGGCGACCCACGCACATGACGACGCAGTCTGTTCCAGTTGCGGCCATGCGCATGGGCCGACACTGGCAGAAATCGAAAAGGCGGGGACCCTGCGGGAAGCCGTGATGTTGATCGCGGGCATTGCAGTGCGGCCCTGCACAGGCGCGTTGTTCGTTTTGATCATCACATGGCAGATGGGTATTGGTGCGCTGGGAATCGGCGGGGCTTTCGCGATGGCCTTCGGCACGGCGGCAGTCACTGTTGCGGTTGGACTGGGCGCGGGGGCCTTGCGCAGCAGCGTTCTGGCCGGGGTCGCCAGCTCGCCGCGCGCGGCAATTCTGGCCGCAGCGCTGGAAATACTGGCCGGTGGCCTTGTTGCGGCGCTTGCTGTGGGGTTGCTTTTGCGGACGCTTTAGTGTGCTCAGCCAGTTTCAAGGCGGCACCCTTCGCAATCTAATCCCGAGCTTATTTTGCGCTTCGGCCCAAGCAAATGAAACTCCCAAGCGAACAAAACGCTTCGCAGTCAAGCGGTTCCAGCAAAATCAGACGGATATCTGGTGCTGTGATGGAGGATTGAACTCCAGACCTCACCCTTACCAAGGGTGTGCTCTACCACT
>JAGXHC010000086.1 GCA_024636405.1 Sulfitobacter sp.
CCGAATTTTGATGTGATTGGCACGGCTCTGCACAAACCTGTTGAGCCGCTTTCCTTCGGGTTTTGCCATTGTTGCTCTCATGCTGGCACTGGCGGCGCGCGCAGCCGCTAGATGGCTGCCAAGATGCGATTGAACAAATCTCCGCTGACGGCAACTTCATCAAGCTGGAAAGTAATGGCACGGGCATGTCGGACTACGCGCGCACCAATCTTGATCGGCCGAGTTTGCACGCTGGTTAGAGACCAGTCGGCCAACTCTTTGGGAAGGTCCGTGCCTTGCAGGAAGACACCCAGATTGTAGGCCTCACTCAGATCGTCCCTCAGCCCGCTCATAAGAAAATACTCAGGACTATCGCAACTATCGCAGCCTGTGTAATTCTGGCGGAAAATCCCAGCATTCGCATTTCCGACTTTTTCAGAAAAATGGGCCGAATCCGGACTTTCGCTGTGCCCGTAACCTAAAATGGTCAAATTGAGGAAAACGGACGCTCGGGGCTGCGATGCAGCATTTTTCGGATGCGGGCGAGGAGAACGGTAAATACAAACCTTCAATTACTAAGTTGCTGCGATTGGCCGGTCATGTTAATCGACCCCAAGCACGGCCCTCATATACTTGGCCGATAGTCTCGGCTTGCCTCTGCCCAATGTGGCCACAAATATGCAACCATGTTTGATGATCTGAACCTTCCGTCGCTCTCCTTCGATTCCGCGTCGTTGCCGCAGTTTGATCTTATCGCCTCGCTGCTATTGCTCATCCTTCTGTGGGTGGGACGCAAGATCGTGGTCGGCACGATCCGCACGCGCACCGAGATGCCTCCGCATGACCAGCGGCGGCTTCTTGCTTCCAGCCGTAATGTTTTCCTGTTTCTGCTGCTCGTCGGCCTTGCCCTGATCTGGGCACCGCAATTGCGCACACTCGCCCTTTCGTTGACGGCCGTTGCTGTGGCAATCGTGGTGGCCACCAAGGAGCTGATCCTGTGCCTGTCCGGCGCGGTGCTGCGGGCCACCGCGCGTGCTTTTGATGTCGGCGACTGGATCGAGGTTGGCGAGATCCGGGGCGAGGTCATTGACCACACCCTGCTTGCGACAACGCTGGAAGAGTTCGGGACGGGCCCGCATGCCTACATGCCCACGGGCCGCACCGTGGTGTTACCGAACAGCATGTTTCTTACCGCTGCCGTACGCAACCAGACGGCGCTGCGCGAACATACCTATCACAGCTTCGCCGTAACGCTGGACCTTGCGTCGAAGGCCGGTAACGTCCGGAACACGGCCCACGAAATCGTACAACGTCACTATGCGCCGCTGCGTGCCCATGCGTTGAAAGCGAACGCAGCGATCGAGCACAGAACGCGTACCGACCTGCCGGACCCGGAGCCTCTGGTGCGTCTTCGCACCTCCGACCTCGGCAAACTGCGGGTCGAGGTGACGCTCTTTTGTCCCTCGCAGTTGGCCGAGCAACTCGAGAGCGAGATCACCCATGACATCCTCGCGGCATTGCAGGCTGCACAGGCAAAACTCGAAGCAACCGAAGGCGATGCAACCACACAGGCCGAATGACATGATGACACTCTTCACCTTTCTGGACATAGCCACCATCGGCACCTCGCTTGTCGCGGCAACTCTTTGGTATCAGGCAGGATCGCGGACAGTGCGCCGTATCTCGCGCAGCGAAACACTCGATGCCGCCGATCTCAACCGGATGGTGGTCGCCATGAACCGCAGCGCGATCCTGAACCGTCGCGCGGCCCTCGCCTCGGCGGCGTCGGCCACCTGTTTGGCGCTGCGCTTCGCCGCCTCGCTTGCGGTAGGGGCATAAAAGTCCGCCAGTCAAGCCGCGACGAAGCGGCCGGAACCTCCGTACATACAGAGGCGTTTGTCAGGTGAAATATGCAAGGTTACCTACGCCAATGTGCACTTGTCGGATGAACCGCCGTACGATGATAAGCCTTTCCGGGGCCGCTTCGCTTTTGATGCTGGGTGGGTGCGAAGACGTCGATCTTGTGGCCGACGAGACCGTCGAGGCGATGGGATTGCAAGCGTGGTCAGAGATACGCCAATCGACCCAAGTAACCACCGATGCTAATTGGCAAAACGCCCTGAACAGCGTTACCGGGCGCCTTCTTGTCGCTTCAAATGAAGCACCCTCAGACTGGGAAGTGCTGGTTTTTCGGGGTCAGGAGCCGAACGCCTTCGCCCTGCCGGGACGAAAAATCGGTGTCTACGAGGGCATGTTCGGGGTGATTTCAAATCTTGACCAGCTTGCCGCCATCATTGGTCACGAGATCGGGCATCTTCAGGCCGACCATAGTCAGGAACGCATGAACGCACAGGCGGCGAAAGGCTTTGGGGTACGGGCTTTGGCATGGATACTCGAGACCGGCGAAGTCGAGTATTCCGCCGAGATTGCAGCGGCGCTTGGGATCGGGCTGGATTACGGCCTGATCCTGCCCTATTCGCGCCGTCAAGAACTTGAGGCCGACCGGCTGGGTCTGATCACCATGGCTTCGGCAGGGTATCAGCCGCAAGAAGCCGTGACGCTCTGGCAACGTATGGAGGCTGCTGCAACCAGCCGCCCGCCCGCGTTTCTAACCACCCACCCTGCGCCGCAATCGCGTATCGAAGCGATAGGGGAGTTACTCCCGGAACTGCGATGATATCGGCGTCTCGGTGTGATATTGCCGATCAAGAGACGGGCATTCCGCGCTTCGACGACATGAACGGCGTGATGATGGAAGGCGACGGCGGCTGCGCGCTGGCAAACGTCCGCATTCGTAACGGCCAGAGGCTGAACGTGCCCTCTGCCTATTTGTGGGAGGCGTTGAAGCGTCCGAATATCACCCTGCTGACCGGGGCCATGGTGAAACGGTTGAACCTGGAGGGGACAAGCGTGACCGGCGTCACGTTTGAGAAAGACGGCGAGATGCATACCGTCGGGGCCAGCACCCGCGTCGTGCTGTCTGCCGGGGCGATCAATACCCCTAAGATCCTGATGCAGTCTGGGATCGGTCCAGCGGCGCATCTGACATCGGTCGGCGTTGCCGTGAAGCATGACCTGCCCGGTGTCGGTCAGAACTTTCAGGACCATATCCTCGCCGCTGGTGTGGTATTCGAATACCCCGACCCGCTACCACCGCGCAATTCTGCTGCCGAGGCGACGTTCTTCTGGAAATCAGACTCCGCCCTCGACACGCCGGACCTGCAACCGTTCCAGATCGAAGTGCCCTTCGCCTCCGAAGTCCACGGCGGGGCATACGAAATTCCTGCCGGTTCATGGACCATCGCGCCGGGGCTTGTGCGCCCTGAAAGCCGTGGCGAAGTCACGCTGACCGGACCCAACCCCGACGATGCGGTCCATATCGACGGTGGGTTTCTGCGCGAAGACAAAGACATGAAAGCCTTGCTGACCTGTATCGAATTGTGCCGCGAGATCGGCCATGCGGAAGCGCTGTCGCCATACGTCGCCAGCGAAATCATGCCAGGGCGGATGAAGGCCGAAGACCTTGCAAACTTTGCCCGCAATGCGGCCGGTACCTACTACCACGAAAGTTGCACCTGCAAAATGGGCACCGATGACATGTCAGTCGTTGATGGCACCTTGTCCGTCTATGGTATTCAAAACCTGTCGATTGCCGACGCCTCGGCCATGCCGCGCGTGTCGACAGGCAATACTATGGCCTCGACCGTCATTATCGGCGAACGCATGGCTGATATCTTGATTGCTTGACCTTCCTGAACCGCGCCCGGGCAAACCGGGCGCGGTCCAACATGGCGAAAGGAAGCCGCGAAGATGACAGGATTGTTCAAGATAGGACACGACGCAGGCCCGCTTGGACCGTTAACATTTGCTGCAGATACAGACTCACCAGATCTGCCGGTTCCGACTGCACCGCCGCCGCGCCTATGTTCAAAGCGGCGACAACCTGCCCCCGGACATTCATCACCGGCACCGCGATGGACCGCAGGCCAAGTTCAATATCTTGATCGATGACGCAATGCCCCTGCGCGCGCACCTCGGCGATGGCCTCCATGATGGCGGCCGGGTCAGTCAGGCTGTGGACGGTGCGCGGTGTCAGATCGGACCGGTCCAATAAAGCTCTCGACTCTGCCTCAGGCAGTGCGGCCAAAAGCACGCGGCCCATGCTGGTGCAATGACACGGCAGCCGCGAGCCGGGCATCAAACCGATGGACATCACACGCCGCTGCGCCGCGCGGGCAAGGTACACAATCTCGGTCTCATCCAGAATGGACACGCTGCTGGACTGTCCCACCTGATCTGACAGCTGATCCAACCAAGGCTGCACGATCTGCGCCAGCGGCATCGCAGCAAGCGCGCCCAGACCCAGCCGCAGCACCCGCGGCGTCAGCTTAAAGAATTTGCCATCATAGTCGGCATAGCCTTCGTTGTGCAGGGTCAGCAGGCAACGCCGCGCCGTGGCCCGATCAAGGCCAGTCAGGGTGGCCACCTCTGCAATCGACAGCCGTGACCGATCCGCGCCAAAGCAGGCAATAACCTTTAGCCCCTTTGCAAAGGCCGCAATATGATCTGTCCGCGTGTTCACAATGCGCACAACCTCGGTCACAAGCCGAACAAATGTCAAGATGCGCACGCAAAAGCTATGCATCCCTTCCGTCCGGATTTACCCCTTTCGCAACATAAGCGGAGGGCGAAATGGACAAGACGATAGCAACGCTGTCAGAGGCGGTCAGCGCGATCCCCGACGGCGCAACGGTCATGATCGGCGGCTTTGGCGGATCGGGTGCCCCGATCGAGCTGATCCACGCTTTGATCGACCACGGCGCGAAACACTTAACGGTGATAAACAATAACGCAGGCAACGGTCATGTCGGCCTTGCTGCACTGATCGAACAGGGTCAGGTCGACAAGCTGATCTGCTCCTTCCCGCGCTCTGCCGATCCGCGCGTATTCTCGGAACGCTACCTGGCGGGCCAAATCGAGCTTGAACTCGTGCCGCAAGGCACACTGGCCGAGCGCATTCGTGCAGGCGGCGCGGGCATCCCGGCGTTCTACACCCCAACCGGCGCAGGCACCGAGCTGGCCAATGGCAAGCCGCAGGATACTTTTGACGGGCGGCTCTACGTGCAGGAACGTTGGCTGAAAGCCGACTTCGCGCTGATCAAAGCGGAACTGGCCGACCCGCACGGCAATCTGACTTACCGGATGGCGGCGCGGAACTTCAACCCGGTCATGGCGATGGCCGCAACGGTGACCATCGCGCAGGCCAGCAAAATTGTACCGCTGGGCGGCATCGACCCCGAACACGTCATCACACCGGGCATCTTTGTGGACCATATCGTCGCCGTGGCTGACCCTGCACAAGAAGAAATGCTGAACCGGGCGGAGGCCGTTTACCCATGATTGACATCGACACCCACAGCTTGACCAACGCCCAAATCGCGTGGCGCGCGGCGCAGGACATCACCGACGGGGCCTATGTAAATCTTGGCATCGGCTTTCCTGAAATGGTCGCTCGTTTCCAGCCCGAGGGACGGCAGGCGATCTTTCACACCGAAAACGGCGTGTTGGACTTTGGCAAAGCTCC
>JAGXHC010000087.1 GCA_024636405.1 Sulfitobacter sp.
CCTGATGCGCTGGCGGCGGTTCAGGCGGGTACGCTGACGCTGGTTGACATCCGCAGGCCGGATGAATGGGCGCGCACGGGGGTGCCACAGGGCGCGGTGCCACTGGACATGCGGCAGGACGATTTTATGCAGGCGCTGCTGGTTGCGGTGGGCGGCGACACGACATTGCCCATCGCGTTGATCTGCGCGCGCGGGGTGCGATCGCGGGATGTGGCGGCGCGTCTGCGGACGGCTGGTTTCACCCAGATCATTGACGTGCCGGAGGGCATGACAGGGTCCGGCGCGGGGCCTGGATGGATCGCGCGGGGCTTGCCGGTCAGTCAGATCTGACGCGCTCGACGGACAATACCTTGCAAGGAACTGGTGCGGGGTTTTGCGAAACCCCGCTGCACTGTCACTCTGCGGGCAGGTCACCCCGCCGCAAGATCCGGTCACGCAGCGCGGCGCGTTCGGCGCGCGCACGGGTCACGATGCCGGGTTCGCGCAGGGTGTGCGGGCTGTCCAGCCGAAACCCCTGTGGCGCGCGCCGTGCAATATTGACCCCCGACAGCGCCGACAGCGGCACCGCCAGCACCAGACTGAACACGATGGGCACCAACCAAAGCGATACAAGCCCCGCAATCAGTCCTGCCAAGAGCACCAGTCCCAGCACCGTCTCGACCCAATGAAACCCAAGCAGCGTGCGCAGCGGATAGCCGCGCGCATCCCGGCGCTGCGGCGCCCAGGGTTCTGACCGGGTGAAGATCGCGCGCAGAACCGCGCGGGTCTGCTGGATCATCAGGATCGGCGCATAGGCAATGGACAGCAACACCTCAACCGCGAAGGCGGTCAGAAATGCGCGGTGTCCGCCAAATACGCGCGTGGCTTTGGGGAAGGCCGCGATGATGCCCGCGCCCGCGATTTTCGGCGTCAGCAACATGGCGTACATGATGATCAGGAACACGGCACTGTCGATATGGCTCATCGCCGGGGGCCAGTCGGGAAAAAACGGATGTGCCTCGTTGAAGTAGCGGATCACGTTGGTGTCCGCGTCCTTGCCCAGCAATGCCCAGACCACAAGCAGCACGAACCACGCAGGGCTTAGCAGATAACTGACCGCGCCGTGGAACAGATGGAACCGCGACACCGGATGCAGGCCGGCGGTGCCCAGCAGGCGCAGGTGTTGCAGGTTGCCCCGGCACCAGCGGCGGTCGCGCAAAACGTAATCGATCAGCGTCGCCGGCGTTTCCTCAAAGCTGCCTGACACGCGCGGCAGGAACCGCACCCGCCAGCCCGCGCGACGCAGCAGACCTGCCTCTACGAAATCATGGCTCAGGATCAGATCGGCACGCCCGCGCCGCCCTTGCAGATGCGGCAGCCCCGCGCTTTGGGCGAAGGCGCGGGTGCGGATAATCGCGTTGTGACCCCAATAGTTGCCCTCATGGCGCGACCACAGGGCCAGCCCCTCGGCCAACAGCCAGCCATAGGCGATGTTGGAGAATTGTTGCAGGCGCGCAAACAGCGTGTCCGCACCGATCAGCATCGGAAAGGTCTGGATCAGACCCGCGTCCGCATCCGCGCTCAGCTCTGACGCCAGCCGTTCAATGGCGCGTCCCGCCATCAGGCTGTCGGCGTCCAGCACCACCATGCCCTCGTACCCTGCGCCCCAGCCGGTAATCCAGTCCACGATATTGCCCACCTTCTTGTCGGTGTTCATTGCACGGCGGCGGTAGTGCACTCCGATGCCCGCAGGAGCCGCGGCGCGCAGCCGCTCGAAGGCCTGCCATTCGTGTGCCGCGATTGCGTCATCATTGCTGTCGGACAGGATGAACAGCGCATAACGGTGCGGCCCCTTGCGCCGCGACAGATCGTGCAGCATGGCGGCGGCATTTCCGAATACATCCCAAGGCACTTCGTTATAGATCGGAACCAGCAGCGCCACGTCAAGCGGGGCCACGGCGGCGGGACCGCGGCTGTCTGCGTCCTCACGGGCCAAAATACCCGCCACGGCGACACCCACGGTGCTGACCGATAGCGTAACCCAGACAAAGGTCGCGCCGATCATGCTTAGCAGCGCCCATTCAAGTCCCGTCATGCCGCTGCCCGAAAGCCAGCCGTACAGACCAAAGAGCAACAGACCGGTGCCAATAAGGGCCGGGGCAAAGACCGAAATCCGCCACCCCACAGACCGGTGTCGTGGATCGCCAGGTGGGCGGTGCCGGGGTGCGCGCGACAGATCCTGCACCTGCATGTCCAGCGGCGCGCGCGGCGGCATGGACATCACCAATGGGGTTGTGCCGGTCATGGTTTCGTCCATCGGTAAAGCCATATTTCGCTCAGCGGTGCACCGGCCAGCCGCAGTTGTGCGCGGAACTCGACCAGTTCGGCATCGCGGGGGCTGAAGGTGAAGGCAAGGCGCGGTCCTTGCGTTTCGGGATTGCGTTGCACGATGCCGGGGGTGATGTCACCCGCCGAGGTGCGCAGCATGATTTCAATTTGCGAAAGGTCGTCGGGCACCTGCGGTCCTGCGTCGAAGTCGATGACCACGACCTGACCGCCTTCGGGTCTGCCGCCAATGGCGGTGTTCAGCACGCGCAGCGGCGCGTCCGACCGCTTTGGCACAGGATCTCCGCCCCAATCGATGGTATAGCTCATCACCTGCGAGGCTCCAGCCGCCAGCGGTGCTGAGGGTCGCCAATAGGCAACGATATTGTCATAAACCTCAAGGTCCGCAGGAATTTCCACCAGCGTGACCGCCCCCGGTCCCCAATCTTCGCCCGGTGTGATCCAGACGGAGGGACGGGTGTGATACAGCGCCTCAAGGTCATTGTAGTCCGAAAAAGCGCGCTTGCGCTGCATCAGGCCAAAGCCACGCGGATTATCATCGGCAAATGCGCTGACCTGAAGGCCGACGGGGTTGGACAATGCGCGCCACAGCACCTCATCTGCGCCATTGTGGATCAGCAATCCGTCGCTGTCATGCACCGCCGGGCGAAAGTCCGAGAACCGCTGGCGCATGGTGTCATCGAACAGAAACATTGAGGTCAGCGGCGCGAGCCCCATGTGGCTCAGGTCGGTGCGCGCAAACACCTCTGCCTGCACGGCCATACGCAGTACTGCGCCTTGTGTGATCTCGAACCTGTAGGCGCCAGTGCAAGACGGAGAATCGAGCAATGCATGCAGGATCACGACGTCCGAATGATCGTCAGGGGTTTCGAGCCAAATCGACGTGAAATCCGGAAATTCCTCGCCCAAGGGGTCGCCGGTCTTGAGCGCGAGCCCCCGCGCGGACAGCCCATAGGTCTGACCCGTGCCAATGCCCCGAAAATAGCTGGCGCCCTGAAATACGCAGTATTCCTGAAAGACACCGGGCTTTTCAAGCTCTGCGCGCAGGCGCAGCCCGGAATATCCCAGCGTGTCGTCCACGGGCAGATCGGGAAACTGGTCGGTGGTGTCAAAGACGCCCATGTCAAAGGCGATGCGCCGGGCCTGACCGTCCTGCACCACATTGATTGCGACTGCCTGCGGGAAATAGAGACCTGCGGGAAACAGATCGACCCGCTGCGGCGCGTCGGTGTCTTCCCAAAGCGCGTTGCGGTGATCAAACCAGATCTGGCGGAACTGATCATAGCTCAGGTCGCGCCAGCCTTGCGGCACCTTGGGACGCGGCGCATAGGGTTGCGACGCAAGAATGCGCGCACGGCTGCGCAGGATTTCGGCATCAAAGGGTGTCGCATCGCCCAAAGTCAGACCGGGCTCTTCCGCCCATACAGCGCCGGGCACGGCGGCCAGTGCCGCCAGCGCCTTTAATACGTCACGGCGCAGCATTACGTATCCGCCTTCTTGCGCCAGGGGTGGGATTTGAACCAGCCCGCGCCATAGGCGGTCGCGACCAGCACCAGCGCCCCCCCAAGGTTGATCAGCAACACATTGGCGGTCTCGCGGTTGGTGAAATCCATGACAAACCCCATGACGCGCGCCGTGAACATGGACACGACGAAGACCGCCAGCGACTGTTGCCCGACCTTCAGGATCACCGCCACCAATCCACCCCAGACCTGTGACAGCGCCCCGGTCCCCCGTGCCATCAGCCGCGCGCCGCCATCCCCTGCGATGACCCAGGCCAGATAAGCAAGCCCAAGGAAATGCACATGGCGCAACAGTCCGAAATCGGATTTGTCGGTCAGCCCCGCGATGGCCAACCGCACGTCCGTGACCGGGTTGCCGTCAAACGCGCCAAACCATTCACGCTCCACCGCGCGCACGCCAATATTGCTCAGCGGGATGTTCAGCAGAACGATCGCGGCCGCCAGCGCAATCAGCGCGGGCGTCACGGGCGGCTTTGGCAGCCAGCCGCGCATAAATGCAAAACCGGTGAAAAAGACCAGTTGCCAGCCGAACGGATTGAAGAACCAGGTCCGGTCTGACCACGGCTCTGCCGGCAGCGCTAGATGCCACGCCTCCAGCCCCAGCGGTTTCAGCAATGCGTCCTGTGCCAGCAGCCAGATCGCGATAATCAAGGCCGCGACCAGCCCCGGATGAACCCGCGACGCGGCCATCATCAATGGCATCATGATCAGCACGACCATATACATCGGCAGCACGTCAAAATAGTTTGGCACGTAGGTCAGCGTCATCAGACCGACCAATTGCGGCCCCGGTTCCTGAAAGAACTTCCACAGATTGAGCGACCCGATATAGCGCGTACCGCCGCCGTCAAACCAGATATCAAGTGCGGCCATCAGCGTTGCGACTGCCATGAACAGCCCGATATGCGCCCAGTAGACCTGCCAGACGCGGAAACCGACCCGCGCTGTGCCCAGCCGCCAACCCATGCGATCAAACGCGCCGCCAAAGGCAATGGCAGAGGCCATGCCGGAGCAAAAGACGAAGATCTCAGTGGCGTCGGAAAAACCCCAGCGCGCGGGAATCCAAGAAGACAGAAAATTGCCCGGCGCATGGGCGATCAGGATGATGAACATCGCAATACCGCGAAAGAAATCAAGCCGCAGGTCGCGCAGACGCCTGACCGATTTCGCGCCAAGCGCGGTGACGGGTCGGGACGGGATGTGGGCGGCGTCGGCAAATGTCATGACGTCAGGATTTTCCGGGTCGTTGCTGGGTTATTGCGCGGGGATGCGCCGTGCTCTGGTCAGGCGGTCAAAACGGATGGAAGTAAAGCGGTCTTCGTGTCCGGCGCGCAGTGCAAGCCGTTCCAGCAGCATGGTTTCAGTTTCGTCGAAATGGCCCGACCGCAGGCCCGCGTCAATGGTCATGCGCTCAAACACATCGCGTTGGGCGTGACTTCCGCCGATTGTGCGCATCAATGGGCGGGCAGCCGCCAATTGCGCGAACGCCTGCACATATCTGCCTTCGGAAAAGGCGCGCAAGCCTGCAAGAGCGGCAACACCGGGATCGGTCACACGCAAAGACATCTCGCCGCTGCGGGCAGAATCGCGTACGAACCGCGCCGTCATCGCGTCTTTTGCGGTCTCGGACCGCGCGCCGCCAAGCGCCAGCATGTAGTGCAGATCCGCAAACACCAGACAGCCATCACCGACCCGCTTTTCCGATAGCGTGGCAAGTTCCTGCCAACGCAGGCCCACATCGACGCCTTCAAGTTCCAGCCGCATCAGCAGTGACGTGGCATTGGCAATGTCGCGGTAGTCGTCGGTCTTGTCGGCCCGGATCTGGTCGTCATAAAGCGCAAGGGCGATATCCAATTCGCCGCGGTCCAGATGCAGCAGCGCCTTGTGCCACCAGACGTGGTAGCGGAAATTGTTTGACTGATCCCAAGCACTTGCATGGCTTTCTATCAGTGCGATGCCGGCATCGGGTTCGGCGCGCATGTCGTGGACATGGGCCACGGCATGCAACCCCCAGGCGTCGTCCGGCGTGTGGATCAGCCCGGCGCGCCCGGTGCGTTCGGCGGCGGCATAATCTCCGGTTTCTTCGAGCGTGAAAGCGTGGCACCCAAGCACATAGCCGCGCAGCGGATGGTCCATGTCGTGCGCCGCCAGGACGCGCTCAATGGACATGCGCATACCCGCCGCATCACCAAGGATAAACCGGATTGCATGGCTTACCTTGGCGGTGAGCGTGTCTTGCGGGCAGGCGCGCAGGGTCTGTTCAAGTGTTGCGATGGCTGCGGAGGGGCTGCCGTCGAGCCAGCCTTCCAATGCCTGAACCCAGCAGTCTTCGCGCGTGCTGATCGAGGTCTGCGCGCGTGCGGCCTTTGCGGCGACAAGGGCGCCGTGCGCCACCTGCACCAGTTCCGCCCGGCCCATCATCAGCGAAAATATCCCCCGCGCCGCATGTCCCATGGCGAACTGCGGTTCGGATTCCAGCACCGCAGCCAGATGTACCGGCGTCTGCGTGCCATGGGCCAGAAAGGCGCGCACCATCGCGTTCCAGCTTTCCAAAGCGGCGGCGGTTTCCAGAGAAATGGTGGCGTTACAGATATCTGTCTTCATACGGGCGGCCTTTTCGACAATTTCGCGTCTGACCCACAGCTTTACTCTTAAATTCCCGTCTCCGTACGCCGCGACCCCGGCTCACACGTCAACGTGAAGGGCCAGCGCGCTTTCGTGAAAGTTATGTCACATTTGGTGGCGAAAACGCTGTCCTGCGCGCCCCTTGTCGGCGGGCATCGGTTTTCAGTGGGTGCTGCGCCCCGATTGTGTCAATCAGCCTCGGGAGTAGCTTTCGGCAGATATCTGGCCAGCACCTCATCCGTGTGCTCGCCAAAATGTGGCGGGGCGCGGTCAAACCGCACAGGCGTGCGCGAGAACTTCAGCGGATTTCCCAGCAGCCGCACGGCGCCTCCGGCGACATCATCCCGCGCGACGCTGACCACGGCGCTGCGCGCTTTGGCCTGTTCAGATCCCAGCGCCTCGGCGATGGTATTGATCGGCCCGGCCGGCACCTTGACCGCGCGCAATCGCGCCAGCAGGTCATCCTTGGAAAGCGCGCGCAGGGCCGGCTCAATATGCGTCATCAGGGCATCGCGGTTCTCAATCCGGCCCATGTTGGTTGAAAAGCGGGCATCAGCAGCGAGCCCCGCCAACCCCACGGCGTCACAGAACCGCGCGAATTGTGCGTCATTGCCCACCGCCAGCAGAATATGCCCATCGGCACAGGCAAAACCGTCATAGGGAACGATATTGGGATGCGCATTTCCGCGCCGCGCAGGCAGTTCACCTGAGGTCAGGTAATTCACGCCTTCATTGACCAGCCAGGCCATCTGGGCATCGACCAGCGCCAGATCAATATGCTGGCCTTCGCCGGTGGCATCACGGTGGCGCAGGGCCGCGAGGATACCAATAGTTGCGTACATGCCGCACATCACATCGGCGATGCCAACGCCCACCTTCATCGGTGGTCCCGTCGGCGCGCCGGTGATCGACATGATGCCGCCAAAGCCCTGCGCCATCAGGTCATACCCCGGCTGGTCGCGCTGGGGACCGGTCTGGCCGTAGCCGGAAATGGAGCAATAGATCAGGCCCGGATGTGCGGCCAGCAAGCTGGTATGATCCAGCCCGTATTTCACCAGCCCGTCAGGCTTGAAGTTTTCCACGACCACATCGGCACGGGCCGCCAGTTGTCGTACAATATGCTGGCCTTCGGGGGTCGCAATATCTACGGCCACTGAACGTTTATTGCGGTTTGCGGCCATGAAATAGGCTGACAGATCGGTACGGTTGCCGTCGCTGTCGCGCACAAAGTTGGGCCCCCAACCGCGCGTGTCATCACCGCCGGTGCCGGGGTTTTCGATCTTGATCACCGTCGCGCCCATGTCGCCAAGCAATTGCGTGCATGTGGGCCCGGCAAGGATGCGCGTCAGGTCGAGAACAAACAATCCGTCCAGCGCGCCGGGTGTGGTTTCAGATGCGGCCATCGTAGGCTCCCCGATCTATGATTGCGGCGATCACGGTGAAGGTATCGTTGGTCAATGCGTCGCGCAACGCCGTCTCCAGTCCTGTGCGACTGCGTACTGTCACGCCCGCGCCGCCGAAGGCCACGCCAATGGCGGCAAAGTTGTGCTGTGCGAAATCGACGCCATGATTGGGCAGTTGTCGCGACCGTTGCTTCATCTCGATCAGCGCCAGTGAGGCATCGACGAACACTACGAAGATTGGCGCGAGATTCAGTTCCGCCGCTGTCGCCAGTTCGCCCGCCACCATCAAAAACCCCGCATCGCCAGAGAAACTGACGACAGGACGGTCCGGGCTGGCCAGCTTGGCACCGATAGCCAGGGGCACGGCGCAGCCCATGGTACAAAGCGCCGAAGACTGCATCAGGTCGCGCGGCGCATAACATTCCCACATCTGGCTGAGCAGTATGCGGTGTGCGCCGCTGTCCGCGCAGGCCAGCGTATCACGCGGCAGCACCCGGCGACAGGTGTCGATCACAGCCGCCGGACCCCAGTTTTCGGCGCGCGGAAATGCCTCGGCCAGGGCAGATTTCACGCGATAGATATCTCCGTCCGGCCACGTCTCATGCAGATCCAATCCGGCGCTCAGTGCGCGCAGGGTCGCGGCGCAGTCGGTGACAAAGCTCAGGGTGGACTGATGCATGTAGTGGTGGTTTGGCGCGGCTGTGATGTCGATCACATTCTGGGTCCGCGGATCCCAGACATCACGCCAACCGGGGCGCATTTCCACCGGATCGTAGCCGGCGCAAAGGATCAGATCGGCCTTTTTCACCAGCGGCAAAAGGTGCACGTCGGCACGCGGCGACAGGCCTGCACCACCCAGCGAAAGTGCGTGGTCCTCGGGAATCATGCCCTTGGCCTTGTACGTGGTGATGACGGGCAGGCCGTGATCCTCGGCAAATTCAAGTATCGTGGTTTCGGCGCACTGATTCATTGCACCGACGCCGACGATCATCACCGGGCGTTGCGCGCCCTCCAGCCACCCGCGCGCGGTTTCAAGGTCGGGGCCGGACGGCACGGCGGGGGAGGCCGGTACGCGCGGTGGTGGCGCTTCGGATGCAATCATGGTCTCGGCAACCTGCACCGGCACATCAATATGGACCGGGCCGTATTGCCCTTCGGTGGCGATGGTCACGGCCTTGTCCGCGATGACATGCGCGGCGGCGGCGGTCAGCAGGAAACTGGCCTTGGTCAGGGGCCGGAACACCGCCTGCTGGTCAACCACCTGATGGGTATAACGCTGTGCCTCTTCAGGATCGACGCAGCCGGACAACACGATCAGCGGCACTTGATCCTGCAGCGCATTGGCCACCACATTGACGCCATTGAGCGTGCCCGGACCGATGGTGCCCACAAGGATCGCCGGGGCGTGATCGCGGTGGTGCGCGCCTTCGGCAATGAAACCGGCGGCGTTTTCGTGTTTTGCCAGAATGAATTCGATACCTGCCGTTTCCAGCGCATCGATCAGTGTCAGCACCTCGCCACCCGGCATCCCAAAGGCGCGGCGGCAGCCGGCAGCATAAAGCCTGCGGGCAAGGGCATCAGCGGCGCGGATCTTGTCGGCCATGGATGGCTCCCTTGCGGCTACAGTATCAGCGCAAAGCAAACCACGCGGATGCAACCTGTGCAACTGGCGTCTGCAGGGGCGTGCGACCCAAACCTCGCCCCCAGAGCAAGACCGGAATTTTGGAAAATTCCGTTCAAAAATCTTGCAAGATTTTTGGCGTCGGTCGTTTGACTGTGTTTTGGCGCTGGAATGTGTCTTGGGCTTAGCGGCGGCGATCGCGGCGTGCGCTCATCGGTTGGAAGGCGACCCCGACATGGGCCTCGCAATAAGGTTTGCCCTGCTGCACCGGCAGGCCGCAGAACCAGAAGTCATCCGTCGCAGGATCGCCCACCGGCCATTTACAGGTCCGCTCGGTTAGCTCCATCAGGCCGATCTTCTTGGCTTTCTTCTCAATTTCGCTGACCTTGGCCAGCGCTTCGGGGCTGATCTCGTTTGCCGAAGGCTGTGGCGGCAGGGGCTGGCCCGCCGGAATGATCTGCTTGCGGATCGGCAGATTCGGCTTTGGCGGCGTTTCCGGCTCTGCCTCGGCAGGGGCGGGTTCGGCCGCTTTGGCGGGCTGCTTGGCCTTTGGCTCTGCCTTTGGGGCTGCCGGCTTGGCCTTTGTCTCTGCCTTGGCGGCAGGCGCGCCGGCGGTGGTGCGGTTGGACAAGCCCAGCCGGTGTACCTTGCCGATCACGGCATTGCGGGTGACACCGCCCAGTTCCTTGGCGATCTGGCTGGCGGACTGACCCTCACCCCACATCTTCTTCAGTGTCTCAACGCGCTCATCGGTCCAGGACATATGGGGTTCCCCAGTTAAAAAGCGGCCCTGAATGCTCGGACCGCTTTGCAAGTTTCAGACGCCATTTTACCGCCTCAGTCGCTGGGCGCAAGCGGGGATGACCGCAGGGCCCGGTTGCGGGCGGCGCATGGGACGCACCGCAACACAATCAAAGGCGAAAATAGCAGGTGTTCGACCCTGTAGATGCGCATGCAGATTGCACTTTTCAAGGCTGTGCGGCCACGCTACACAATCGCCATGATGCTGTGCACCACGCCCCGGACCCGACGACGCCCGCGCTGACGCTCTTTGTCCGCCGTGGCATCTGTTGTTGTGCCACAACCGGTTGCACAATCAGCGAACCCCATTGACCCTTTGCCGCCGCCATGCCCTTTTGGAGCCTTGACGCGGCCCAACCACAGGATGTTTCCGATGATCCCTTCCGTCTTGCCGACCTATAACCGTGCACCGCTGACCTTTGTCAAAGGCGAAGGCACTTGGCTGATTGAGGCTGACGGGCGACGGTTCCTTGATCTTGGGGCGGGGATCGCGGTGAATTCACTGGGCCATGCACATCCGGCGCTGGTAGCGGCGCTGACGACGCAGGCGAACGCGCTGTGGCATACCTCCAACTTGTATAACATCCCAAACCAGCAGGCGCTGGCTGATCGACTGGTAGAGCATACCTTTGCCGATACCGTCTTTTTCACCAACTCCGGCACCGAGGCCTGCGAGCTTGCTGTCAAGATGGCGCGCAAGCATTTTTACGACAAGGGACAGCCCGACCGCACTGATATCATTACCTTCTCGGGGTCTTTTCACGGTCGCTCCTCCGCTGGCATCGCCGCCGCAGGATCCGAGAAG
>JAGXHC010000088.1 GCA_024636405.1 Sulfitobacter sp.
AGCAGCGTAAGTTCTGCACCGAGGTGCCAGAATTTTGAACAAAAAGAGTTTTGTTCGAATTGAAAATGTCGGCAATAATGTCGAACGAACTTTGCTCGATCATTACCGGTTGGTATCGTTTGCCGAAGGGAAAACCGTGATGACTAAACGCAAAATTTCCCGCCGACACATGATGACGGGCTGGCTTTGGCCACTCCTGCACTGCTGATCGGCTGTGACACGCTGGGTGCGGCGCCGAGTTTTCGCCAGACCGTTCTGAGGTCTGGAGAGTGGCTTTCCTACCGTGCGCACAGGCTGATCGGGTCGGGTGCGCTGCCACGGGAATTTGATCCGTCCGACATGTCACCGGACTTTCGCACCAACGGCAACACGCAACCGAAAGGTGATGGATACGCTGCGCATCAGCAGAACGGATTTGCGGCAATTGGGCTATAATCACGCTAAGTTCATCATGCAGATCGAAGCCGTCGCATCGCTGTCCGGGATCGGTCAGGGGCAGGGCGGATATTGGGAAGATGTAGGGTTTTACGACTGGTATGCAGGTATTTGAGCCTGCACGTATTTAACCCTTGGGCAAGAAGGGTCACATCAGCACCTTTTATTCGATTTGCCGTCGCTGGCTGAAGTCATGGGGGAGTGTCCGGCCTTTTGGTCAGCTGGTTCAATGCTGAGTACGATGACTTGTCGGGATCGTGGCGGGGGCTATGTGATCTGACGTCAAAGTAGGCAGAAATTGGCCTGTGGCGCGTTGGAGGGCATTTTATGACGCAATCAAGCTACATTTTGCGTTCACAATGATGCAACGAGCACACAGACTGTTTGCATGATGAGCCAACACGCCGTTAAATCAGGACGGAAAATGGTACGAGTAACGGAATAGGGTCCCCGGCTGGTTATGCATGAAGGGACCGACCGATGCAGTGTGAGGCAGGGGGACGGCGCGTGGCGCGATACAGGGCAGGAACGACAGTAACGGCATGGGTATGCGTGGCGTTTGCCTTTGCGATGCCTGGGCGGGCGGCAGATCTCAAGATCAATGGCATTGCAGAAGATACCGAGCTTTACGAGACTTTGGCGGGCGGTTCGCTGCTTGTCGAACAGACGGCCGAGGATGCCAACCCGTCAACCCAAGAGGTGGTCGCCGCAGCCCAGGCGGATTACGGTCGCCTGCTCGCTATTCTCTATGACAATGGATATTTCGGCCCGGTGGTCACAATAACTCTTGATGGTATCGACGCCGCCGCAATTCCGCCGGTCCAACCACCGCGCCGGATTGACCGGGCCGTGATTAACGTGGAACCCGGTCCATTGTTCCGGTTTGGGGCGGCGCGCATTACCCCCGTCGCACCCGGCACCGAATTGCCGGAACAGTTTGCGACCGGACAGGTGGCCAGCCTTGGCGTGCTGAAAGAAACGGTGTCCGCAGGCATCACAGGCTGGCGCGAGGTCGGCCATGCCAAGGCGAAGTTGGCAGATCAGGATCTGATCGCGAACCAGCCCAAGCGCACCATTTCGGCCGATCTTCGCTTGGCGCCCGGACCCAAGCTGCGCTTTGGGCCCCTAAGCGTCAAAGGCAACCGCGACGTCCGCACGCAACGAATTCTGGAAATTGCGGGCCTGCCAACGGGCAGCGTTTTTTCCCCCACCGAATTGCGGCTGTCCACCGAACGCCTGCGCCGCACGGGTGCCTTCAATGCGGTGGCTCTGCTTGAGGCGGAACAGATCGGCCCGAACGACACTTTGCCGATCACCGCACAGGTCACCGAGGCGCCGCCGCGCCGTTTCGGCTTTGGCGCAGAGCTTTCATCGCTTGAAGGGATCACGCTGAGCACATTCTGGATGCACCGGAACCTTCTGGGCGGCGCAGAGCGTCTGCGGATTGACGCCAAAGTTGCGGGTATCGGAGGCAACTCCGGCGGTGAGGATTATTTGCTGTCCGCGCGGTTTGATCGCCCGGCAACCTTCAATGCGGATACGGATTTCTATGCGCTGGCGAAGCTCGAACAGCTTGACGAGGTAAACTTCTTTTCGCGCCAACTGGATCTGGAGGCCGGGATCAAACGGATTGCCAGCGAACAACGCACCTATACCCTTGGGCTGGGACTGCGGCGCGCGGAGACGCGCGATGTTTTCGGGACCAACCGCTATACCTTGCTGACCCTCCCGTTGAGTGCAGAATTCGACTACCGGGATAATGATCTGGATGCCAAGGACGGCTATTTCGCCAAAGCCAGCCTGACGCCGTTTCTGGCGCTGTCGGGGGCGGCGAATGGATTGCGCAGCTATGTGGATCTGCGTGGCTACAAAACCTTTGGCACGGCACGCCCGGTGACATTTGCGCTGCGCGGACAGTTGGGATCGGTCTATGGGCCGACGCTGGCTGAAGCGCCGGCCGATTATCTGTTCTATTCCGGCGGTGGCGGCACCGTTCGTGGACAGCCCTACCAATCGCTTGGTGTTGATCTGGGCGGCGGCAATGTCGCTGGCGGCCGCAGCTTTGTCGGGCTTTCCACCGAGGCGCGCGTCAAGGTCACGGACAAGATCGGTATCGTGGGTTTTGTCGATGCTGGTTACATCGGGGCAGAGGAATTCTATGACGGGTCGGGCACCTGGCATTCCGGCGCCGGTCTTGGTTTGCGGTACGCAACGGGAATAGGGCCAATCCGGCTTGATGTGGCGGTGCCCACGTCCGGGCCGGAGACTGGCGAAAACTTTCAGGTTTATATCGGCATAGGGCAGTCATTCTGATGCGATTTATTGCAAAAGGCGCTGCCGCCTGCCTGATCTGGCTGCTGAGTGTTTCGGTGTTGCTGGCACAGGATGACGACAAGGGTTTCCTGACCAACACGATTCAGAACGCGCTCAGCGGTGCGGGCAGGGAAGTGAACATCGAAGGCTTCGCCGGCGCGCTCAGTTCTGCGGCGTCATTTGACCGTATGACGATTTCTGACAGCGAAGGCGTCTGGCTGACACTTGAGGATGTCGTGCTGGACTGGAAACGGTCCGCGTTGCTGCGCGGGCGGCTCGAAGTCCAGAGCCTGACGGCAAGGCGGTTGGATATACCCCGGTTGCCGATCTCCGAAGGAGCGGAGCTTCCTGATGCGGAAGCAAAGCCGTTCAATCTGCCCGATTTGCCTGTCTCCGTTGAGATCAGTGATTTTTCCGTGGATGAGATCAACCTTGGTGCGCCCTTGCTGGGGGAAGAGGCACAGCTACAGGTAAAGGCAAATGCACGGCTGACGGATACTGTCGCACTCGTCGATTTTGCGGCAACGCGCACAGATGGCAAACGCGGCGAGTTCTCCATTCAGGCCAGTATGGACCGAACCGATAGTGTGCTGGATTTGCTGCTGAAACTCTCTGAGGAACAGGGCGGCATTGCGTCACGTCTGCTTCAGTTGCCGGGCCAACCAGCGGTTGACATGACCGTGGCAGGCAAGGGGCCGCTTGACGATTTTGTCTCTGACGTCGCCATTTCTTCGGACGGGCAGGAACGCCTTGCCGGACAGGTCATCCTGGGCAGCCAATCTTCGCAGCGCAATTCAGCGACACCGGACCGCGTCATCCGGGCCGACATCGGTGGCGATATGACGGCGCTGCTGGCACCGCGCTATCAGGAATTTTTCGGCACCGATGTGCGGCTTACGTTGGATGCATTGCTGGAAAGCAATGGCGCGGTCAACGTCAGTGCATTCGCGCTCAAGGCGCAGGCCGCGGACATTGCGGGCAAGGTAACGCTGAACGCGGACAAATGGCCGACATTGATCGAAATTGACGGCACGATCGCAAACCCCGACGGCACAGCCATCCTGTTGCCAATTTCGGGCGACGGCACGCAAGTGGCGCAGGTCAAACTGCGCGTGGACTACGACGCAGCGGACGGCGAAGCATTTGCGGCGAACTTTGATATCTCCGGGTTGACCACCAGCGGCGTTCAGGTGGCGCAGACCACGCTTGCTCTGGATGGCACCCTGCAAGGCAATCTCGGTTCTGTGGGACAGTTCTTGGGCGACATGAGCTTTGTGGCCGATGGGCTGACGCTGACGGACGCCGCTACGGGCGAGGCCATTGGCGACCGCATCACCGGCAAGGCAGAGTTGAATTATATCGAAGGCCAGCCGTTCCGTGTTTCAGGCTTGGAACTGGTCGGGACAGATTATGGGCTGACCGGTATGGCGGTGATAAACGGGCTTGCGACCGGATTTATGACCCGTCTCGACATGCAGCTGAAGGCCGCTGATTTAAGCCGCTTCTCGGCCATCGCCGGGCGCGAAATCGACGGCGAGACCGCCTTGGTGCTCAAAGGGACGGTGGCACCGTTGGGCGGTCAGTTTGATCTGGCAATCGGTGGCAGCACGCTGGATTTGCGCGTTGGCATACCGCAGGCCGATGCTGTGCTTGCCGGTCTGACAAAGCTGAGTCTGAACGCCAAGCGCAATGAAATGGGCACTTTCGTGCAAGGTCTGGCGCTGGAAAACGCCGCGGTCACCTTAACGGGCGAAGCGGAACTGCGCACCGACGACAGCAAGGTTCAATTGAACGCCCGTCTGGCGGATGTTTCGCTGGTGCTGCCGCAATATAGCGGGCCGATCAGCGTCACAGCCAATGCGGTGCAGGATACGCGCGGCTGGACAGTTGATGCCGTCACGGACGGACCATACGGCGCCAAGCTGACCGCAAAGGGGTTGGCGACAGGCCCCAATGCCGCGCTGACCTTTAGTGCCGACGTGCCAAACGGCGAACCTTTCGCGCCACAGTTGCAGGGCCCGATCAAGGCCGAGGGCACGTTGCGCCAGTCCGCTGATGGCTGGATAATCGACACCGACGCAAGCGGCCCCCACGGCCTGCTGGCCAAGGTAGATGGGGTTGTTACACCCAAAACCGACGTGAATTTTGAAATGTCATTGCCGGATGTGAACCCCTTTGTTCCCAGCCTCAATGGGCCGCTGAGCGCGTCTGGAAAGCTGCTTCAGACCGCTGAAGGGTTGCGGATTGATGCGAATGCCGTCGGTCCCTTCGACGTCGAGGCGAACGTGACCGGATTCGTCACGCCGACGCTGGCGCTCGATTTTTCTGCGACGGTGCCGGAACTCAACACGATCACACCGCAATTGAACGGCCCGCTAAAGGCAAATGGCACCCTGCGCCAGACCGACGAAGGATTCACGATCACAACCAGCGCATCCGGTCCCTACGATCTGCGCGCCGATGTTCAGGGCATGGTCACGCCGCGTGTGGATATCAATTTTGACGTGGCGCTGCCGAACATCAACCCGCTGGTGCCGCAAGTAAACGGACCGCTCAGCGCGTCCGGCAACTTGCGCCAGACTGACGAAGGGTTTGTCATCACAACTAACGCAACCGGTCCCTATGATTTGCGCGCGGATGTGCAGGGTATGGTGACGCCGCGCATTGATATCAAGTTTGACGTGGCTCTGCCGAACGTGAACCCGTTGGTGCCGCAGGTGAACGGACCGCTCAGCGCATCCGGCACCCTGCGCCAGACCGATGCTGGTTTCCAGATTGAGACAAGCGCCACCGGCCCTTACGGCGCCCGCGCTGCAATCACCGGCATGGTGACGCCGATGGTCGATATCGCCTTTGACCTGACGGTGGCGGACATCAACCCATTGGTGCCACAGGCACGCGGGTCAATTGCGGCAACAGGCACTTTGCGCCAAACCGAAAAAGGGTTCTTTATCGACACCAACGCAACCGGCCCCTACGGGCTCCGAGCGGCGGTGGAGGGACTGGCAACCGGTCCTGATTTGTCCTTGACGTTCGACGTTGCGGTATCTGACGTCAGCCCGTTTGCGCCGGGTGTGTCCGGCGGGCTGGCAGCCAAAGGCAGCCTGCGCCAAACCCCTGCAGGTCTTGAAATCAATACCAATGCCACCGGACCATTTGCCGGGCGGGCATCTGTGCAGGGCGTGATCACCGGGCCGAATGCAGCAGTCGAATTTGACGTGGCGCTGCCGAATGTGGCCGCGTTGGTCGAACAGGTTTCGGGACCGCTTAATGTCACGGGATCTGCGCGCAAGCAGCCGGACGGCTGGCGTATCGACACCAGCGCGCAGGGTCCGGCAGGCACGCAGGCGACGGTTGCAGGTGTGGTGCGCAACGATGGGACATTGAACTTGGACGTGAACGGCACGGCGCCTTTGGGACTTACCCGGCCGTTTATTGCGCCGCGTAACCTGCAAGGGCAGGCGCGGTTTGATCTGGCAATCAATGGCCCTGCGGCGCTCAGTTCAGTGGCCGGTACAGTGACGGTCAGCAATGCCTCCCTGACCGCGCCAAACCTGCGCGTCGCCCTGGAAGACATTGCCGCAGACATCCGTCTTGGCCGGAACCGTGCGCAGGTTGACATGACGGCCCGTTCGGTTAGCGGTGGCCAACTGAGCATCGGCGGCGCGGTGACCCTGTCACCCTCGCTGCCGGCCGAATTTCAGATCGCGCTTCGGGACATTGTGCTGATCGATCCCAAGCTTTACCGCACGTCGGTGAGTGGCAATTTGCGGCTGGCTGGCCCGCTGGCAGGCGGCGCCGTGATCAGCGGTCAGGTCGACGTCGGTGAAACCACCGTGAATGTGCCCTCAACAGGCCTGACCAGCATCGGGGACATCCCGCCGATCACCTTTGTCGGTGCGCCGGCTGACGTGATCGCGACGCGGCGCAAGGCCGGACTTACCGGGGCGGATGCGGGTAATGATCCTGCTGACACAGCAGCAGGACCGGGCTTTGGCCTGAATGTCACGATCAACGCGCCGAACCGTATTTTCGTGCGCGGCCGTGGACTTGATGCCGAACTGGGTGGCGCGCTGACCCTGACCGGTGACACCCGCCGCATTATATCTTCGGGGCGGTTTGAGCTGATCCGTGGTCGGCTGGATATCCTTGGCAAGAGGTTCGATCTGATTGAAGGATCGGTGCAGTTTCAGGGCGATTTGATCCCATACCTGCGGTTCGTGTCGGCCACCCAGACCAAAACGGGTGAAGTGCGGGTGATCGTGCAGGGACCGGCGAATGAACCCGAAGTCGTGTTTGAATCGACCCCAAGCGCGCCACAGGACGAAGTTCTTGCGCAGCTTCTGTTCGGGCGTAACATTGCCGAAATCTCGGCGTTTCAGGCGTTGCAACTGGCCAGTGCTGTGGCAACCCTCGCGGGGCGCGGCGGTGGCGGTATCATCTCCAGCCTGCGCGAAGGCTTTGGCCTTGATGATCTGGATGTCACCACAACGGACAGTGGTGCAACCGCTCTTCGGGTTGGCAAGTACCTTACGGACAATGTCTATACGGATGTGACAGCGTCTTCAGACGGCGAGGCGGAAATTTCGCTGAACCTCGATATTACCACCAACCTCAAGGCAAAGGGGACCGTGGGGTCTGACGGCAACAGCGGCATCGGCATATTCTTTGAAAAGGATTATTGATCTTCCGGCGAGAATTGACCGTAGCGACCACGATCAAACATCAGACCCGCGGCATCACCGTTTTGCACGGCGGCGTGGCGCACATGGCCCAGTATCAGGGAATGGTCGCCTGCCGGATGCACCGCGTAGGTGTCGCAGTGAAATGTCGCCAGGCAGCCTGCCAGCGTGGGGGCGTCGTTGGGTCCCTCAGACCAGTCAATCCCGGAAAAATCGAAACCATCTGCTGCAAAGCGTTGTGCCAGCGTCAATTGATCGGCGCTGAGCACATGAATGCAGAATTTGGCAGCCGTGGCAAAGGCATCGTGCCGCTTGGACCCGCAGGCGGGTGACCAAAGCACCAGCGGCGGATCAAGCGAAACGGATGAAAACGAATTCGCAGTCATGCCCAGCGGACCATGTGCGGACTGAATGGTCACGATGGTCACGCCGGTCCCATAATGGCCAAATGCCCGGCGCAGATTTTCTGCGTCGCTCTGTTCGGTTTTAAAACTGTGCATCTTGTCTGACATCGCGCCAGCGGTGCCATGATGCGCCATTTTTGTCCAGACGCGATATTCACGCCGCGACACCGTCGCGCGGTGCCACTGCTCAGCATTTTGGCGCTCATATTAATATTCAAGCGGAACGTATGGGCTGCGGCGTTGTTGTACCTGCGATGAGAGGCACCGCTGGCACCGCAGATTGCGATGCTGGCGTTGGCTGTCTGACGGGGGTGGACCGCACAAGCGTCTTCATCCGCCAAGGCACCCGAATGCCACATGTGACGATCATGGCGCATATACGCGCCGAAAAGGAGTAACACGATGTTCAACCAACCCAAAAAGATGACTTTTGCCGCCGCTCTCTTGCTGTCCGGCACTGCTTTTGGCACCGCTGCACTTGCGGATAGCGAAACGGTAGATCACGCCGAAATCGGTTCTTTGAGCTGTGACGTGGGCGATGGCACGGGCTATATCTTCGGCTCTACGCGTGAACTGAACTGCGTTTTCAATCCGGTCGAAGAAGGTCTTGCGGATGAGCAATACGTCGGTGAAATCAACCGTTACGGCATCGATATCGGCAAGACGCAAAACGGCGTGATGTCTTGGTTGGTACTTGCGCCGACTGAAAGCGAATACAGCGAAGGCGGGCTGAACGGCAGCTACAAAGGCGTGTCAGCCGAGGCGACACTCGGTGTGGGTGCTGGTGCCAACCTGATGGTTGGTGGTTCAGAGAACACGCTGTCGCTGCAACCGCTGAGCCTGAACACCCAGACGGGCGTGAATTTCGCCGTGGGCGTGGGTGAAATCAACCTTCAGCGCGTTGGCGGCTGAACGTAGGTTTCTGATTAAAGAAAAGGCGCCCTGCGGGGCGCCTTTTTTGTGCGTGCTTTCCGGTTTATGGCGTCTGCCTGATAGAAGCTGCTGCCGAAACCAGTCGTGCGGAATTTGATCGCCATCATCGGTTTCGGCACGAGCGCGGACTGCTTTTAGCGTCTCATCGGGGGACACCCGACCTAGCGGTTCATCCTGTTTTCGATCAGATCCTCCACCACTGACGGATCGGCCAATGTCGAAATATCGCCAAGCGTTGTATGGTCGTTTTCCGCGATCTTGCGCAGAATGCGGCGCATGATTTTGCCGGAGCGGGTCTTGGGCAGGCCGGGCGCCCACTGGATCAGATCGGGCGACGCGATGGGGCCAATCTCAGTGCGGACCCAGTTGCGCAACTCCTTGCGCAGGTCTTCGGTCGGCTCTTCGCCATTCATCAACGTGACATAGCAATAGATGCCCTGACCCTTCACCGCATGGGGATAGCCGACAACCGCCGCCTCCGCGACCTGGCTGTGCGCAACCAGCGCGCTTTCAACTTCCGCCGTGCCCATGCGGTGGCCGCTGACGTTGATCACATCATCCACGCGGCCAGTGATCCAGTAATCGCCATCTTCATCGCGCTTGCAGCCATCTCCGGTGAAATAATATCCGGGATAATCCGCAAAATAGGTCTTCTCGAAACGTTCATGATCGCCCCAGACGGTGCGCATCTGACCGGGCCAACTGCCCTCGATGCACAGGACGCCCTCGGCGGGATTGCCGTTGATCTCCTTGCCGCTGGTGGGGTCCAGAACAACTGGTTTGATCCCGAAAAACGGCTTCATCGCTGCACCGGGTTTCATGTCGTGCGCGCCGGGCAGGGGCGTCATCAGATGGCCGCCGGTCTCGGTCTACCACCATGTATCAACGATGGGGCATTTCCCCTTGCCGACGATGTCATTGTACCAGTTCCAGGCCTCGGGGTTGATTGGCTCTCCTACGGTGCCGAGCACCTTGAGGCTGCTCAGATCGGCCTTTTCTACGAATTTCGTGCCTTGCCCCATCAATGCGCGTATCGCGGTGGGCGCGGTATAGAACTGGTTTACCTTGTGCTTTTCGCAGACCTGCCAGAACCGCGACGCGTCCGGGTAGGTTGGCACGCCTTCAAACATCAGCGTGGTCGCGCCATTGGCCAGCGGGCCATAGACGATATAGCTGTGCCCCGTTACCCAGCCCACGTCAGCCGTGCACCAGTAAACGTCGCCTTCGTGATAATCAAACGTCACTTCATGGGTCAGTGCGGCATAGACAAGATAGCCGCCGGTGCTGTGCACGACGCCTTTGGGCTGACCGGTTGAGCCGGACGTGTAAAGGATAAACAGCGGGTCTTCAGCGTTCATCGCTTCGGGTTCGCAGGTGTCCGCGGCAACCTCTGCAAGCGCATTGTAGTCAAGATCGCGCCCGTCAACCCATGTCGTCTGGCCACCTGTCCGCTTGACCACAAGACATTTCACGCTGTCCTTGCAATGAAGAAGCGCTTTGTCGGCATTGGTCTTCAGCGGTGTCGCCTTGCCGCCGCGCGGCGCGTAATCTGACGTGATCACGACCTTTGCGTCACAGCCGTTTACACGCGAAGCCAGCGCATCGGGCGAAAACCCTGCGAAGACGATGGAATGGATCGCGCCGATCCGTGCACAGGCCAGCATGGCATAGGCGGCCTCGGGAATCATCGGCATGTAGATGATGACCCGGTCGCCCTTGTTCACGCCAAGATCGCGCAGGATATTGGCCATCTTGCAGGTTTGGCGATGCAATTCTCGGTAGGAGATGTGTTTGGCGGCGTCATCGGGGCTGTCTGGTTCCCAGATGATTGCGGTCTGATCGCCGCGCGTCTCCAGATGCCGGTCGATGCAGTTCGCGCTGACATTCAGCGCGCCATCTGCAAACCAGTTGATCTTGACCTGACCCAGCGTGAAATCAACGTCCTGAACAGTTTTAAACGGTTCGATCCAATCAACTCTCTTGGCCTGTTCGCGCCAGAAACCATCGGGATCTTTGATCGATTCGGCATACATCGCTGCGTATTTTTCAGCGTTTACATGCGCATTTTTGGCCATTTCAGCAGATGGTGGATAGGTTTTCGCGGCGGTATCGGACATGGTTTTTCCTCCCTGGCAGTGCGGACGGGGCCTGCGCCGGTGGCCAGTGGGGCGCGGCACGGGGGTCCAGTTTGTCTTGATCATAGCGGCAAGTAAAAAGAAGTGAACACGCAACCGGAACGCTTGGGTTTCGTTGTAAATAATTTTCCGATCCGCGAAGGTTTTTGTAAATTCTGGCGTCGATTACCCCCCCCCTTTTTTATCTGTCCGCTCTGCGCAGGCACCTTTGGGATTTTAGGCATAATTTCTGGGCCTGCGGGCACCTCAAGCTGTCTCGCTTCCTGCCATGAATGATGCGCGGGTTGAAAATTTTGCCTGTCGAACGCGCTGCCACCGCAGCAAACCTTTTCGCGGTCCCTATCGTTTTCAGCTAGGCTGGGGTGCCTTGCGGGGTTGGCATGGGGCGGGCGTCACGCTAACTTAGGGCCAAGCACGCCGCCGAATGGAGTGCATCAAAGGGAGAGAGTCATGAAAAAGTATCTGTGCGGCACCGCCGCGCTTGCCGTTACTGTTGCCATCGCCGGTCAGGCCGCAGCGACAGAATGGAATGCCTCCGTCTGGGGCAAACGCCGGGCGTTCACCGAACATGTTGAAAAAATTGCCGAACTGGTAAGTGAAAAGACAGGCGGCGAATTCACCATCAATGTAAGCTATGGCGGACTGAGCAAGAACAGTGACAACCTTGATGGTATATCCATCGGTGCGTTTGAAATGGCGCAGTTTTGTGCCGGGTATCATCCCGACAAGAACCGCGCGATCACTGTGCTGGAATTGCCGTTCCTGGGTGTCGATAACCTGAAGGAAGAAGTCGCAGTCAGCCGTGCTGTCTATGCCCACCCCGCCGTGGCCAAGGAGATGGCCCAGTGGAACGCGCGCATGTTGATGACCTCGCCAATGCCGCAGTACAATCTTGTCGGCACCGGAGAGCCGCGCGATACGCTGGCCAAGATGGACGGAATGCGGGTGCGCGCCACTGGCGGTCTGGGCCGGGCCTTTGAGGCCGTCGGCGCTGTGCCGACCTCGGTGACGTCTTCTGAGGCTTATAACGCCATGGAATCCGGCGTTGTTGATACCGTCGCTTTCGCTCAGCATGCACACCTGAGCTTTGGCACCATCAACAAGGCCGACTGGTGGACAGCGAACCTGAACCCCGGCACCGTGAACTGCCCGGTCGTTGTCAACATTGACGCTTATGGCGCACTTACCGATGCCGAGCGCGAGGCGCTGGACAGCTCCGTGGACGAAGCACTGGATCACTATTTGGCCAACTACGCTGAATTGCTCAAGAAATGGGATTCCATCCTTGAGGAGAAGGGCGTCGAAAAAGTCAGCTTCTCGCCTGAAGTCATTGCCGAGTTCAAGACCAAGGCTGCTGATCCTGCCCGTGAGGAATGGATCAAGGAGATGGAAGCACAAGGCATCCCAGGCCAGGAGCTTTATGACCTGGTGATTTCCACTTTGGAAAGAGAACGCGCCTCCAACTGAGAACGCGCCTTTAACTGAGGTTGCCTCCAAGGGTCGCGCCATCGCGCGACCCTAATTTTCCCGTTCAGCCAAAAAAGGATATGCCCCATGGCCGGATCTTCCGCCGTGTTAGAGGACAGTTCCCTGCTCAGTCGCCTTGACCGGGCTTTGCTGAAACTCGAAACCGGTTTCGCCATGGTATCGGGCATCGCCGTGTTCATGCTGATGGTTCTGGCCGTGTGGTCGGTGGGCGGGCGCAAGTTCTTTGCGTCGCCTCTGGCCGGATATGTGGACTGGATTGAATTCGCCATGCCACTGATCGCGATAATGGGCATTGCCTATACTCAGCGAAATGGCGGGCATGTGCGCATGGATATCCTGATCGGTCAGCTCAAAGGCCGCGCGCTCTGGGCGGCTGAGCTTTTGTCGATCATGCTGATCCTGCTATTGATGGTGGCGTTGATCTGGGGCTCCTGGGCGCATTTTATGCGCAGCTTTGATATGTCGTCGCCCCTGTGGAGCCGTGACAGCTCCATCGACATCGGCCTGCCGATCTGGCCTGCGAAGCTGATCGTGCCGTTGGCCTTCGGGGTGCTGGCGTTGCGGCTGTGCCTGCAGATCTGGGGCTATGGACGGGCATTGATACTGGGACTGGAGCATCCCGTGGCTGTGCCTTTGCTGCAGTCAGCCGCCGAACAGGCCATGGCCGAAGCTGAACATCTGGATGGGCGGGACTGATGGATTCGATTGAAATTGGCCTTTGGGTCACGGGTGGTATGCTGGTCATGGTTGTGCTGGGCATGCGCGTGGCCTTTGCTGCCGCGATGGCCGGTCTTGTCGGGCTGGTGTGGATCTTCTGGGCCAAAAAGGGCATGGAATGGGACCAGTTCGGCTGGGCGCTGACCGTGGCAATCAAGACGGCGGGGCAGGTGCCCCATTCCAAGGTCTCAAGCCAGACGCTCAGCCTGATCCCGACCTTCATCCTGATCGGTTTTCTTGCCTATTACGCCGGGTTGACACGCGCGCTGTTTGAGGCGGCGAAACGCTGGATTGCCTGGCTGCCCGGTGGGCTTGCGGTGTCCACGGTTTTTGCCACCGCCGGGTTTGCCGCCGTGTCGGGTGCGTCCGTTGCAACCGCGGCCGTGTTCGCTCGTATCGCGATCCCTGAGATGCTCAAGATCGGTTATAACAAACAGTTCGCGGCAGGGGTCGTCGCGGCAGGCGGCACGCTTGCCTCGCTGATCCCGCCTTCGGCGATCCTCGTGATTTACGCCATTATCGTTGAGCAGGACGTGGGCAAATTGCTGCTTGCCGGCTTTATCCCCGGCGCGTTCTCCGCGTGTATCTACGCGATTCTGATCGTGGGGATTGCGTCCATCTGGAAGAACGTCGGACCACCCGTCACCGGATATACCTGGGGCCAGCGGTTTGCCTCATTGCCTGCCGCGATGCCGATATTCGCCGTCGTGATCATCATCATTTTCTTCGTCTACAACCCCTTCGGCGATGCCTGGGGCACGCCGACAGAAGGTGGTGCTGTGGGCGCGTTCATCGTCTTTCTGATGGCACTTTATCGCGGTATGCGTTGGGCCGAATTGAAAGACGCGCTGCTGGAAACCGCAAAGCTGACGGTGATGATCTTTACCATCATCTGGGGTGTGTTGATCTATGTGCGTTTCCTCGGCTTTGCCGATCTGCCCGGCGCCTTTGCCGACTGGATCTCCGGTCTGGAAGCCGCTCCGATCCTGATCTTGATATGTATTCTGCTGGCCTATGCGGTCTTGGGCATGTTCATGGACGCGATTGGAATGTTGCTGCTGACCTTGCCTGTTGTCTATCCCGCAGTCATGGCCCTGAACGGGGGAGAGTATGTTTCCGCCGCTGATTCAGCGTTTGGCATGTCAGGGCCGATGTGTGCGATCTGGTTCGGGATATTGGTGGTCAAGATGGCGGAGTTCTGTTTGATCACACCGCCCATCGGACTGAACTGCTTTGTCGTGGCGGGCGTGCGTCCGGATCTCAGCGTGCAGGACGTGTTCAAGGGGGTTACGCCCTTCTTCTTGGCCGATGCGGTTACGATCGGCCTGCTGGTGGCGTTTCCATCAATCGTGCTGTGGCTGCCATCACTCGCTGGATGATGGCATCACCACCTCAGCCGCTTGATGGGCATTGCGTTCTTCGGCTTCCTCCATTTTTACGTCTTCGCCTGAAAGGAAATTGCCAATAGTGTGAAGCTCTTCGAAGTTTTCGCAGATGACCTTGAACACAACCAGAAATGGCACTGCGACAAGTGCGCCGGGAATCCCCCAAAGCCAGCCCCAGAACACCACAGTGAGAAATACCGCGACGGTGTTCATTTCAAGCCGCCGACCTACCAGCCACGGGGTTATCAGCTGTCCTTCAATCCCGGTGAGGATCTGATAGCCCAGCGGCGCCAATAGCGCGTAGCCCAATGAATCAAAGGTTACGATTGAAAACGCGCCGACCAGCAGCGCGCCGATAAATCCACCCAGATAGGGCAGAAAGTTCAGCAAGAACGCCGCGATGCCCCAGATATATGCGCTTGGCAGTCCCAGAACTGCCAAATAGATGCCGACGGCAAGCCCCAGGCAGGCATTGATCACCGTGATTGTCAGAAGATACCGCGAGACGCGCCGCTCTACGTTGTAAACCGTGCTGAGCGCGCGTTTCTTGCCTGCTAACGTTGGCATCGCCTGCACCAGCTTGAGATAGAATAACTGGCCAGAGGACAGCAGGAACAATGCAAGGATCAGGATGACGGCAAAGGTCGCACCAAACCGGGTAACTGTGTCAAAGGCACTGTCGAGCAGGGTCGGTTGTTTGATCACGACTTCCTGTACCTGCGCGGTCGGGGCGCCGTTTCCTTCCGTTCCCATCTTCTCAACTTCGGCAGTTGCCGCGCGGACGCCTTCAACCGCGTCCGACATGCTGCGCAGCTTTTGCTGGATTTCGACGCCCATCTTGGGGATCTCATCACTCCACAAGGCAACGGTTCCGGCCGACCCGCCGATGATGCCAAGTACCACGACTGCGGTCGCCGTTATCAGCAGAAATCCAGATACCACATGCGGCACCCCGGCACGATAAAGACCGCGTGACACGGGGCTAAGCGTCAGGGCAAGCAGGAAGCCAATAACGATCGGCAAGATAAGGTCTCTTGCGAAATAGGCCGTCACAAACAGGGCAATCAGGACGAGAAGCTGTAACGATCGACGGATGGAAGGGATGTCGTCCATGGCAAGTCTCCGACGATGTGTGACAGATCAGTTCTTGCACAACACGTGGCAAGGCAAAGGGTTCAAATATACGTCAACTTTAGTCCACGCAGGAGATGCGGCGGTTTAGAAGTGTATTTCGCGCCGCACCTGTCTGGCGCGACCGCGGCACTTTTGTTTGGCACTATGTCCTGATATGTCTATACTTAATGTTGCGGGCACCCCCCGTGGTCCGCGCGGCACCCGGCGGTATGCAAAGGCAGCGCAATGACAGCAACATACCGGGATGTAAAAGCCGACATCCTTGACAAGATTACCCAAGGCATCTGGCCACCCGGCAGCATGATCCCCAACGAGGTCGATCTGGCCGCTGGCTATGGCTGCGCGCGCGCCACCGTCAACCGGGCGGTGCGTGAACTGGCCGACGATGGCATTGTAGAGCGTCGCCGCAAGGCCGGGACACGGGTGCGCATGGCACCGCTGCGACAGGCGCGCTTTGTCATTCCGATCGTCCGCAAAGAGATAGAGGATCAGGGTGCGACCTATCGCTACGCCTTGCTGGACCGCGGGGTGGTCACGGCGCCGGATTGGCTGATGGCGCGGCTTGATCTGGACGAAGGCGCGCAGGTTCTGCATCTGCGGTGCCGGCATCTCGCTGACGAAGTTTCCTATCAGTACGAGGACCGATGGATCAATCTTGCCGTATTGCCGGATGCGGCCAATGCGACGTTCGATGTTGAAGGGCCGAATGAATGGCTGGTTGCGGCTGTGCCGTTTTCAAACGCCGAGATCAGCTTTCAGGCTGTCGAGGCTGATGCGGAATTGTCGCGCCAACTGGGATGCGCACCCGGCACAGCGCTGTTCCAGACAGAACGTTCAACCTGGTGGGAAGGGAGGGCGATCACCTTTGTGCGGTTGACGTTTCGGCAGGGTCACAGCGTGACCACAAGGTACTGACCGTTCATTCTGCCATCTGCGCGTCCACCTGCGTTTCGGCATTGATCATCGCCTGCAACTGACGGCGAAACCGAAGCTGCCCTGCGTCAATCGGAAGGTCGATATGTGGCGTGCGTTTGTTCGCCATGCCCTTCTGGACTGCATTGAGGACCGCGCGATCCTCTTCGAAGGCGTGCTGTACATCTTCGGTCATCATCTGCGACAGCGCCGCATCGTCGGGCCGGATATTGCGCAACTGGAACCAGTAGTATCGGGTCTGCCCTTCGGTTACGGGGGTCATGAAATTGTAACTGTCCATGATAAAGACATCGTCGTGCAGCGGTCCGTCCGGCCCCCCGGTGCCTGCAGGCGTGAACACAGCCCGGATCAGCGCGTGCGAAGGATAGCGTACCTCATAATGTTGCAACCGGTCGCAGTTGCCGCTGAAGCCGATGACCTTTTTGTAGAACGGGGCAGGTTCCACATCCATCATCCAGCGATGCACGATGACACCGTCGTCGGTCTTGGTAATCCGCAAAGGCGCGTCGCGCGTCGCGGACTGGCCAAAGCTGCCGGCGTGGACCCAGGCCACATGGGTCGGGTCCAGAAGGTTGTCACACATCAACAGATAATTGCATTCAAGCGCCATCGCATCGCCGCGATTAAGACCCCATTCAGGATTGTCGAAATTGGCAATGTCGAAGATTTCCGACGGATCGGCCAGCGCCGGGTTGCCCATCCAAATCCAGACCAGCCCGTATTTTTCATGCACAGGAAAGGCATGGACCCGCGCATTTGACGGAATGCGTCCCGTGCCGGGGGCCCAGACGCATTGCCCGGCACAATCAAACGTCAGCCCGTGATAGCCACATTCGACCGTGTCGCCATTGATGCGCCCATGTGAAAGCGGCAGCTTGCGGTGCGGGCAGGCGTCTTCCAGCGCCACCACCTCGCCTGCTTCGGAGCGAAAGATGCAGACGTTTTCGCCCAGCACCGTGATCTGCTGCAATGCGCGCGTGATCTCATGATCCCACGCGGCGACATACCATGCGTTCTTCAAAAACATGTCGGTTCCTTGCTGATTTGGCGTCTGAAAATCCGGTCAGATCGTGCATGGCTCATTTAAGGATCCCCGGCAGGTTCAGCCCGTTTTCCCGCGCGCAATCAAGCGCAATGTCATAGCCCGCATCCGCGTGGCGCATCACGCCTGTCGCGGGGTCGTTCCACAGCACCCGCGCAATGCGCCGGTCTGCGTCTTCGCTTCCATCACAGCAAATCACCATGCCGGAGTGCTGACTGAACCCCATGCCCACGCCGCCACCGTGGTGCAGCGACACCCAAGTCGCACCTGACGCAGTGTTCAGCAGGGCATTCAACAACGGCCAGTCCGACACCGCATCCGAGCCGTCCTTCATCGCCTCTGTTTCGCGGTTGGGCGAGGCGACGGAGCCGGAATCCAGATGATCCCGCCCGATGACGATCGGGGCCTTCAATTCGCCGGTGCGCACCATTTCGTTAAAGGCAAGACCCAGCTTGTCGCGCACACCCAGACCGACCCAGCAGATCCGCGCGGGCAAGCCCTGAAAGGCTATCCGTTCGCGCGCCATATCAAGCCATTGATGCAGGTGCGGGTCATCCACCAGTTCCTTGACCTTGGCATCGGTTTTGTAAATGTCTTCGGGATCACCCGACAGCGCGCACCAGCGGAAAGGCCCCACGCCCCGGCAGAACAGCGGCCGAATGTAGGCGGGCACAAAGCCGGGAAAGGCGAATGCGTTTTCCAGCCCTTCGTCCAGCGCGACCTGGCGGATGTTATTTCCGTAATCCAGCGTCGGCACACCTGCGTTCCAGAATTCAACCATCGCCGCGACATGGGTTTTCATCGACGCGCGCGCCGCACGTTCAACGGCCTTGGGGTCGCTTTCACGCTTGTCGCGCCATTGCGCCATGGTCCACCCTTGCGGCAAATATCCATTGATCGGGTCATGCGCCGAGGTCTGGTCCGTCACCATGTCAGGGCGCAATCCGCCGCCCTTCATACGCTCCAGTATTTCGGGGAATATGTCCGCTGCATTGCCCAAAAGCCCCACGGATTTTGCGTCGCCCGCTTTGGTCCAGCGGTCGATCATCTCCAACGCCTCATCCAGCGTGTCAGCGCGTTCATCAACATACTTCGTGCGCAGGCGGAAATCGATACTCTCGGGATTACACTCCACCGCCAGACAGCAGGCACCGGCCATCACAGCGGCCAATGGTTGCGCGCCGCCCATGCCACCAAGGCCGCCCGTCAGGATCCATTTGCCGGTCAGGTCGCCTTTATAATGCTGGCGGCCTGCTTCCATGAAGGTCTCGTAGGTGCCCTGCACGATGCCTTGGCTGCCGATATAGATCCATGACCCCGCAGTCATCTGGCCATACATCGCCAGACCCTTCTTATCGAGTTCGTTAAAGTGATCCCATGTCGCCCAATGCGGCACGAGGTTGGAGTTCGCGATCAGCACACGTGGCGCGTCCTTGTGGGTCTGGAACACGCCCACGGGTTTGCCCGACTGCACCAGCAGCGTCTGGTCGTCCTCCAGTTCTTTCAGGCTGGCCACGATCTGGTCGAAATCGGCCCATGTCCGCGCTGCACGCCCAATGCCGCCGTACACAACCAATTCGTGCGGGTTCTCGGCCACATCGGGATGCAGGTTGTTCATCAGCATCCGCATCGGTGCCTCAGTGAGCCAGCTTTTGGCGGTGATTTCGGTGCCGGTGGCAGGAAAGACGTCACGGGTGTTTTTGCGGGGATCGCTCATGATGTGCCTTTCAGCTTTGGGGCCAGTGCGGCCAGCGTGGTCAGGATGGCGCTTAACAAAGGGCGCAGACGCGTGGCCTTGGCGGTGTCATAGGTCCATGGCGCGGTCTCTGCCGCCAGATAGGTCGATTGCGCCAGTTCCATTTGGACGGCGTGGATGCCGCTGGCAGGCTGGCCATAGTGGCGCGTGGTCCAGCCGCCCTTGAAGCGGCCGTTGAGGACACAGGAATATCCGTCCGCACGCAGGCAGACATCGTGAACTGCGGCCTCTATGGCCGGATCGCAGGTGGCGCCCATATTGGTGCCGATGTTGAAGTCGGGCAGGGTGCCGTCAAACAGAAACGGGATGTGCCCCCGGATGGAATGGCAGTCAAACAGGATCGCAATCCCATGCAACGCCTTGACCCGCGCAAGCTCGGCCGCCAGCGCCGCGTGATAAGGCGCATGAAAGGTGGCAAGGCGTGTGGCGATTTGCGCTTTGGTCGGCTGTGTGTCCCAGATGTCCTGACCATCGAAATCCGTCAACGGCACCAGCCCGGTGGTGTTCTGACCGGGATAAAGGCTTTGGCCCGCAGGATCGCGGTTCGCATCGATAACATAGCGGTGGAAGGTCGCGCGCACGGCGGTTACGCCCGGCAACAACCCGTCGTAAAGCTGATGGATGTGCCAGTCCGTATCGCCCAACGCTTGCCCGCGCGGGTTGAGTGCACTTTTGATATCATCGGGCACATGCGTACCTGTATGTGGCAGGCCGAGCACGATTGGGCTGTCGCCGCGTGAGACCTCATAAGGGATCATAGCGACACCTCGGGCATGGCGATTTTCGTGCTGTTCACGATATCGCCCGCGCGCACCATCTGCGCGGCGCGTTCCAGATCAGGGGCAAGATAGCGGTCGGTGCCCAGCGTGGGCACAGATTGGCGCAGCGCCGCAACAACCCGCGCAAGCGGCGCGGAGGTTACCAGCGGCGCGCGGAATTCGATGCCTTGCGCGGCGCAGAGCAACTCCACGCCAAGAATGCGTTCAAGGTTCGTCACCATGCGCCCCAGACGCACAGCACCGTGGGCGGCCATGCTGACGTGGTCCTCCTGATTGGCAGAGGTGGGCGTGCTGTCGGTGACGCAGGGGTTCGCCAGATGCTTGTTTTCGCTCATCAGGGCGGCGGTGGTGACTTCGGCAATCATGTAGCCGGAATTCAAACCGGGGTTCGGCGTCAGGAACGGCGGCAGATCATGGTTCAGCGTCGGGTCCACGATCAGCGCGATGCGGCGCTGCGCGATGGCGCCGATTTCAGCCACGGCAAGCGCTATCATGTCCGCGGCAAAACCCACAGGTTCGGCATGAAAATTCCCGCCCGAAACGATCAGGTCCGCACCCACAAGCACCAAGGGGTTGTCCGTGGCGGCGTTCGCTTCAATCTCAAGCGTGCGGCCGGCCATGCGCAGGATGTCCATTGCGGCACCGGTGACCTGCGGCTGGCAGCGGATGCAATAGGGGTCCTGGACCCGCGTGTCACCTTCGCGGTGGCTTTCGCGGATGACGGACCCGTCAAGCAGCTCGCGCATGGTTGCGGCGGCGTCAATCTGTCCGGCATGGCCGCGCAGTGCGTGGATTTCAGGCTGCAATGGGGCGGTGGAGCCCATGATCGCATCCGTGGACAGCGATGATGTAACCAGCGCCGTCTGCATCGCGCGCCACGCGCCGAACAGCCCGGCCAAGGCAAAGGCCGTGCTGAACTGTGTGCCGTTGATCAGCGCCAGACCTTCCTTGGCGCCCAGCACCACCGGCACCAGATCCGCGCGCTTCAGCGCGTCGGCGCCGGGCAGTACCACGCCTTCGTATTCCGCCTCTGCATTGCCCATCATCACGGCGGCCATATGCGCCAGCGGGGCCAGATCGCCCGAAGCGCCGACCGACCCCTGCACCGGGATCACGGGCGTCACACCGCGCGCAAGCATGTCTTGCAGCAGCGTCACAAGTTCCAGCCGTACGCCCGATGCACCACGCCCGAGGCTGAGCAGTTTCAATGCCATCATCAGGCGGGCATGGCCGCGCGGGATGGCATCACCGACACCGCAACAATGCGACAGGATCAGGTTGCGTTGCAGGGTGGCGGTGTCCTTGGACGCAATCTTGACGCTGGCCAGTTTGCCAAAACCGGTGTTCACGCCGTAAACAGCCGCGTCGCCTGCCGCTGCCGCCGCAATGCGCGCCTGCGCTTGCTGCATGGCCGGATGGCAGGCGGGATCGAGCTGTACCGCCGCCTCATCCCAAAAGATCTTCGCCAGATCGGCAAGGGTCACCGCGCCGGGTGTCAGGGTCAGGACGGTCATGATTTGCCTCCAAAAACGCGCATATACAGGGGGTTAAACCCAATGCGATAGGAAAGCTCCGCAGGGCGGGCCACGTCCCAGATCGCCAGATCGGCGCGTTGTCCGGGTGCGATTGTGCCTGCATCCGCTATCCCCAACGCGCGCGCAGCGTTCACCGTCACGCCACGCAGCGCTTCTTCGGGGGTCATGCGAAACAGGGTGCAGCCCATGTTCATCGTCAGCAACAATGACGTCAGCGGAGAAGATCCGGGATTGGCATCTGTCGCCAGCGCCATCGGCACGCCATGTTTGCGCAACGTCTCAATGGGTGGCTGCTGCGTTTCGCGCAGGGTGTAAAATGCGCCCGGCAGGATAACGGCAGTGGTGCCTGCCTGCGCCATGGCCATGACCCCGGCTTCGTCCAGATATTCAATGTGATCCGCCGACAATGCGCCATACTGCGCAGCAAGCTTGGCGCCGCCAAGGTTGGACAGTTGTTCGGCGTGCAGTTTCACCGGCAATCCCAGTGCCAAGGCCACGTCAAAGACCCGCGCGATCTGCGCAGGCGAAAAGGCGATGCCTTCGCAAAATCCATCCACCGCGTCCACCAGCCCTTCGGCGTGGGCGGCGCGCAGGGCAGGAATGCAGATATCGTCGATATAAGTATCCGCGCGGCCGGGGAATTCCGGTGGCACGGCATGCGCGCCCAGAAAACTGGTGCGTACGACAACGGGGCGCGCCGCACCGATTTTGCGTGCCACCCGCAACATGCGCAGTTCCGTTTGCAGGTCCAGACCATAGCCGGATTTGATCTCGATCGTCGTGACACCTTCGACGATCAGCGCATCGAGCCTGCGCAACGCATCGGCCAGCAACGTCTCGTCCGACGCTTCCCGCGTGGCGCGCACGGTCGAAACGATGCCCCCTCCGGCACGCGCCACCTCTTCGTAGGATGCGCCATTCAGGCGCATCTCGAATTCCGCCGCGCGGTCGCCGCCGTGTACCACGTGGGTGTGACAATCAATCAGCCCCGGCGTGACAAGCCGTCCGCCCTGCGGTTCGGCGCGCAGCTTGCCATGAGGGTGTGGCAAATTCTGTCGCGCGCCGACCCATGCAATCCGGTCACCCTCCAATACGATGGCGGCATCCTCAATCAGCCCGTACGGGGGCTGCGCAGCCGCCATTGTTGCGACGGACAGTTCCGTCAGCAAGCGCATCTGTGTCGTTGGCATAACCTGTGGCCCCCCGGCAAGTTTCGGCTTTTCTGGTATTCAGAATCCTATAATATGTCTATACATAACATTTGCGACCAAGGGAAGATCATCGGTGGTACATGCAAAATGTGCGTGGCTGGCGACGGGGTAGGCGCGCGATTTTCGCCTGAGGGTCGTGGACGGCTCAATCTCTGAAATCGAGACCGGCACGGCGGCCGAACCGGGCGACACATGCGTCGACACCCTTTTGCCTGCGCGTGGCAACCTGGGCGCGCGGCCGGTCGACTGGCTGCTGGATAACGCGGCGGAAGACACCCACTGGTGCCTGATCCATGGTGGCCATCGGCAGCACTGCCCCGGCCCTGTGTGCGCTGTCGCGTGAACAGATTTGTGACACGGAGATGGGTCGGCTGGGGCGCTGCCCCAGACCCCGGGATATTTTGGCCAGAAGAATAGTCAGGGATGGCGGCGCGGCTTATGGCTCCGGGACAGATGGGCGAAGCGGGAGCAGAGTTGCCCGCCTCAGGGCATGCGTTAGATCTGGTAC
>JAGXHC010000089.1 GCA_024636405.1 Sulfitobacter sp.
CTGCCAGATGCGCGGCTGTGTCCACGCCGCGCGCCAGCCCTGACACCACAACAAATCCGGCGGCGCCCAGATCGCGTGCCAGCGCCTGCGCCATGCGCGTGCCCAGCGACGAGGCATTGCGCGCGCCGACAAGCGATATCATCGGCCGCTGCAAAAGCGCGGGATCACCGATCATCCAAAGAAAGGGGGGGCATCGTCCAGATCGCTTAGCAATGTGGGATAGGGTGCTTCATGCTGGATCAGAAGCTGCGCACCCGCTGCGCGCGCGGACTTGAGTTCGGCCCAGATCACAGGCTCGGGACAAATGGTATAATTCGCAACGCCCGCGGCGCGCGCCACCTCGGGCAGCGCGGCCAGCGCATTCTGCGCAGTGCCATGTTCGGTCAGCAGTCGTTTATACGTGGCTACGCCGACCCGGCGCGAGCGCAACAGACGGAGACGGGCGAACTGTTCATCTTCCGAGGTGGGTGGGAGTGGGGGGTGAATGGAAGAAGGATTTAAGTCCTTGTCAGTCATCCCGGCGCTCCGTCTGTTGCTAGAATCAGGTATAGGCCGAACTGGTTAATAGGGGGTGAATCAAGTCTCGCTCATTTCACCCAAAATCGCGCGTGTCGGTTTACCGTGATCACGTGGCAGAGCCACCAACAGTGAGCCCGCCAATCAGCAGGCTTGGTTGTCCGACACCCACCGGCACCCATTGACCGGCCTTGCCACAGTTGCCCATACCCGGATCAAGCGCGAAATCGTTGCCGATGGCGCGGATTTGTTTCAACGCCGTCGCCCCGTCCCCGATCAGGGTCGCGCCCTTGACCGGCGCGCCGACCTTGCCGTTCTGAACCCGGTAGGCTTCGGTGCATGAAAACACAAACTTGCCGTTGGTGATATCGACCTGACCACCGCCGAACCCGACAGCATAAATCCCATCCGCCATTCCCGACAACATATCGGACGGCTCGATATCACCGCCCAACATATAGGTGTTGGTCATGCGCGGCATCGGAATATGGGCAAAGCTTTCGCGCCGCCCGTTGCCGGTAGACGCACCACCTGTCAACCGCCCGTTCTGGCGGTCCTGCATATAGCCAACCAACACGCCGTCTTCGATCAGCACATTGCGCGCTGAAGCGGTGCCTTCGTCATCGATGCTGATCGATCCGCGCCGATCCGGTATCGTGCCATCATCCAGCACCGTCACCCCGCGTGCCGCGATCTGCTGGCCCATCAGACCTGCGAACGCAGAACTTCCCTTGCGGTTGAAATCGCCCTCAAGCCCGTGACCGATCGCCTCGTGCAGAAGGATGCCGGGCCAGCCGGGGCCAAGCACCACATCCATCGCACCGGCAGGGGCAGGGACCGCCTCAAGGTTAACGCAGGCAATGCGCAAGGCCTCGCGGGTTTTGGCCTGCCAGTCGGCAGGATCCAGAAGGCCATCCAGCCCCACACGCCCGCCGCCGCCCGCGCTGCCGCTTTCGCGGCGGCCGTCCTGATCTACGATGATCGAAACATTGACTCGCGTCATGGGCCGCACATCGCGCACCGAATTTCCCTCTGGGCGCAGAATTTCGATCTCCTGAAGGGATGCCGCGATGGTCGCAGAGACCTGCACCACGCGGGGATCCAGCCCACGGGCAAAGGCGTCAATTTCGCGCAGGGTCTGGATCTTTACCGGAAAGCTTGCGCCATCAATGGGATCGCGGTCCGTATAAAGCCGCTTGTTTGTGGCCACCGGGGCATCGGCCCATGTTCCGCCGCCATCGCCCACGGCCAGCCGCGCGGTTTGCGATGCCCGGCGCAGGGCGGATTCGCTGATATCGGTGGAATGAGCATATCCCGCCACCTCACCGCGCACGGCGCGCAGGCCAAAACCCTCTGACGCGTCATAGCTCGCCGTTTTCAAACGCCCGTCGTCGAAAACAAGCGCCTCGGACCGGCGACGCTCCAGAAACAGCTCGCCGTCGTCGGCCCCCGCCACCGCGTCCCGCAGTATTGCAAGGGCCGTCTCGCGGTCCAGATCTGCCTCAAAGGGTGAAAATGTCGCGCTGCTCATGAATACTTGTCCTCAAATCGTGCCACAAAACGCATTTCGCGTCCGTTTGACGCAAGCAGGTGGCTTTATCTTGAACTCAGAATATGATTGTAAGCACAAGGATTACAACGGCACCTCGGTGGACACAGCCACCCGGAACCGAAATCGCACCACAATGGTCACAAGATCAGGACGTCATATGAAACATCTTCTTTCTCTTTCCGGTCTCATGGCCAGCTTTGCCGCACTGCCCGCAATGGCGCAGGACAGCCTTCGCATCGACGGGCTTGAAATCATCGGTCGCCCCGTGGACGGAAAAATGGGATTTCAGCCTGCGGTGACCCGCGTGGCCGAAGACATCCATTTTCTCGACGGTCTGCTGCTGGTCATCATCACGCTCATCACATTGTTCGTGACCGCCCTGATCGTGTGGGTCATCGTGCGCTACAACAAGCGGAGCAATCCGACACCGGCCGCCTTTACCCATCATACGCCGGTTGAGATCGCCTGGACCCTCGGGCCGATTGTGATTCTGGTTCTGATCGGCGCCTATTCGCTGCCGATTCTATTCCGCCAGCAGGAAATTCCCGAGGCGGATGTAACGATCAAGGCCGTCGGCAACCAATGGTACTGGTCGTATGAGTACGTCGATGAAGGCTTTGGCTTTGACAGTTATATGATCGGCGCGCCTGCGCTGGATGGCCAGAACATGAAGACCCCCGAAGTCATCGCCCAGCTTGAGGCGGCAGGATATTCAGAGGATGAATTCCTGCTGGCGACAGACACCGCCGTTGTCCTGCCCGTGGGCAAGACGGTCGTGGTGCAGGTCACGGGTGCGGACGTTATCCACGCCTGGACGATCCCTGCCTTTGGCGTGAAACAAGACGCCGTGCCGGGTCGTTTGGCCGAACTGTGGTTCAACGCCAGCAAAGAGGGCGTTTATTTCGGCCAGTGTTCCGAACTTTGTGGTCAGGCGCACGCCTATATGCCGATCACGGTCAAGGTCGTATCAGAAGAGGCCTACGCAGAATGGCTGGGCAAGGCGAAGGCGGAATATGCCGGTATCCCGCAGCCCCTGACCGTTGCATCAAAGTAACCGACTGGGGCGGGATTTATCCCCCGCCCCCGCGGCTTTTCCTGAGGGTTTGAAATGACCGACGTCAGCACCACCACGGACTACGATACCCAGCTTGGTGATTATTTCGCCCTGCTCAAGCCACGCGTTATGTCGCTGGTGGTGTTCACGGCACTGGTCGGCCTGCTGGCAGCACCTGTGCCGGTAAACCCGGTCCTCGCCTTTGCATCAATACTGTTTGTGGCGATTGGCGCGGGTGCCTCCGGCGCGCTCAATATGTGGTGGGACGCGGATATTGACGCCGTCATGAAGCGCACCCGCAGCCGTCCGATTCCCGCAGGCCGGGTTGCACCGGGCGAAGCATTGGCGCTTGGCGTGGCACTTTCGGGATTGTCGGTGATGATGCTGGGGCTGGCCGCAAATTTGCTGGCCGCTGGCATGTTGCTGTTCACCATCCTGTTCTACGCGGTTTTCTACTCCATGTGGCTCAAGCGCAGAACGCCGCAGAACATCGTTATCGGCGGTGCTGCCGGGGCGTTCCCGCCCGTGATCGGATGGGTCATCGCGACCGGTAGTTTCTCGGTCGAAGCTTGGCTGATGTTTGCGCTGATCTTTGTCTGGACACCGCCGCATTTCTGGGCGCTGGCGCTGTTCATGCGCTCGGATTACGACGACGCGGGTGTGCCGATGCTGACCGTAACCCACGGACGGCCGGCCACGCGGCGCCATATTCTGGTTTATACTGTGCTGCTGGCGGTTCTGGCGGTCGGAACTGCGTTTACCGCGATTGGTGGTTGGATCTATCTGGCGGCCGCCCTTGTGCTGAATACGCTGTTCCTGCTGGGCGCCTGGCGCATCTGGCAGCGCGACGAAGCCGATGCAGAAGTTGACAACTATGCGGCAGAGCGCAAGTTCTTCCGCCTGTCGCTGGTCTATCTTTTCCTGCACTTCGGCGCGATTTTGATTGAAGCAACGCTGAAGCCCTATGGGCTGGGAGGCTGGTAATGAGCATTCGTGTCGAACATGAACTGCACAGGCGCCGGCGGACGCGCAACATCGGCGTCGGTCTGATGCTTGCCGCCTTTGTCGTGCTGATCATGGCAATGACCTACGTCAAGATTACACAGACCGATTTTGAATTGCCAGCCAATCAGCGCAAGGTGGAACCGTAATGGCCCTGACAGGTCCGCAGAAAACCGTGATGCAAACCGTGTCGGTTGTGCTGCTGATGGGGGGGCTGGCGTGGGCGTCAGTGCCTTTCTATGACTGGTTTTGTCGCGTCACGGGATTTGGCGGGGTCACGCAAACCGCCGATGCCGGGTCCGATGTGATACTGGACCAAACCATCAAGGTGCGTTTTGACGGCTCGCTTAATCAAAACATGAGTTGGGAATTCAAACCTGTCGTACGCGAAATGGAACTGCGCATCGGTGAAACCGGGCTGGCATTCTATGAGGCCTATAACCCCACCGATCGTCCTATTGCCGGGCAGGCCAGCTATAACGTCTTTCCGTATTCCGCAGGCGCCTATTTCGACAAGATCGACTGTTTTTGCTTCACAGAACAGGTTCTTGCACCGGGCGAACGTGTGCAGATGCCGGTCAGCTTTTTTATCGACCCCGAAATCGTCAATGACCGCGATGCGAAGTTTGTACATACCATCACGTTGTCCTATACTTTCTACGAAATTGACCTGCCCGAGGGCTATGCCGCCCTGGAACCGAACACGAACACAACCCTGAATTAACAATGGTGAGGGACCTCAAACCATGGCCCATGCGAAGAACCACGATTACCACATCCTAACGCCGTCCAGTTGGCCATTGCTGGGTGCCATCGCAGGCTTTGCCATGCTGACGGGCGCCGTGCTGTGGATGCACGGCATCACGCCCTTTCTGTTCTGGGGCGGCTTCGTTGCCGTTCTTTATGTGATGTTCGGCTGGTGGCGCGAAGTGGTGATCGAAAGCGAAGTCGGCGACCATACGACGGTCGTCCGGATCGGTCTGCGCTACGGCGTTGTGTTGTTCATCATGTCCGAAGTGATGTTCTTTGCCGCCTGGTTCTGGACCTTCTTCAAACAGGCCCTTTATCCGATGGACGAATTCCTGGGGTCTGAATATGTCCGGCCAGAATACATTCCGGTTGATGCCTTTCATCTGCCGCTGATGAACACGCTTTTGCTGTTGCTGTCCGGCTGTGCCGTGACATGGGCGCACCACGCGCTGGTGCATGAAAACAACCGCAAGGATCTGATCACCGGTCTGGCATTGTCCATTGTGCTGGGTCTCGCGTTCACCGCGCTTCAGGCCTATGAATATGCGGAATTGCTGCTGCATGATGACTGGACCTTTGGCGGCGATATCTTCTTTTCCAGCTTCTTCATGGCAACCGGGTTTCACGGGGCCCATGTGATTATCGGGACGATATTCCTGACGGTTTGCCTGGTGCGTGCGATGCGCGGACATTTCACGCCCGAACAGCATGTCGGTTTTGAGGCCGCCGCCTGGTACTGGCACTTCGTTGACGTGGTGTGGCTGTTCCTGTTCTTCGCTGTCTACATGTGGGGCGCCTGATCCCGCTCGGGCTGGGTTGCAAATCCAGCCCCGGATTGTAAAAGCCAAGGCGCGCAAGGGATACCTTGCGCGCCTTTTCACTGATCTTCTCCCGCGATAGGACAACACACTTTCATGCGTCGCACGCTCTTTCTTGCTATTGTCGGTCTGGGTGGTGCGGCCGTGCTGATTGCACTGGGCCTGTGGCAGATGCAGCGGCTGGCCTGGAAACAAGCGATTATCGCCGATATCGACAGCCGCATTATCGCCACTCCAGTGCGCCTTCCTGCGGAGCCCGACATTGCGCGCGATGCTTACCTGCCTGTGACCGCGACCGGAACACTTGACGAAGGCGCGCTGCATGTCCTTGTTTCTCAGAAACAGGTCGGTGCCGGATACCGCGTCATAGCGCCATTCGTGGTCGAGGATGGGCGCAGGATCCTTGCGGATCTCGGTTTCATTCCAGCCGAAGTCAAAGACAGAACAAGCCCGTCCGGCCCGGCGACTTTGACAGGGAACCTGCAATGGCCGCAGGAGATTGATGGCTTTACCCCTTCACCCGACACCGCGCGCAACATATGGTTTGCCCGCGATGTCCCGACCATGGCGCAGGCGTTGGACACGGACCCGGTTCTGCTGGTGGTGCGACAAACATCGCTGACGGATCCTTATCTGACCCCCTTGCCTGTGGACACCGCCGCCATTCCAAACGATCACTTGCAATACGCGATCACCTGGTTCTCGCTTGCTGCGATCTGGCTTGCCATGACCATCGCCTTCCTGCGGCGCCGCCGTGCGCCCAAGACCGAAAGCTGACCTGCATATGCGATATATCTCAACCCGCGGCTCCGCGCCTGTACTGACATTCGAAGAGGCAATGCTGACCGGGCTCGCGCGCGACGGCGGACTTTATGTTCCCGAACAGATCCCGACACTGGACAGTGCGACCATCGCCGCAATGGCGGGCCAGTCCTACGAAGACGTGGCATTCACCGTCATGCGCCCCTTTATCGGTGACACATTCACGGATGCCGAATTTCGCGACCTGATTGCACAAGCCTACGCAGGCTTTGGCCACACCGCGCGCGCGCCACTGGTGCAGCTGGCGCCAAATCACTTTTTGCTGGAACTTTTTCATGGTCCCACGCTGGCGTTCAAGGACTTCGCCATGCAATTGATCGGGCAGATGTTTCAAAAGGCACTGGGCCGCAAGTCTGAGCGGGTGACCATCGTTGGCGCAACTTCCGGCGATACCGGGTCCGCCGCGATTGAGGCATTCCGAGGGCTTGAGAACGTGGATGTCTTCATCCTCTACCCCCACGGGCGCGTCAGCGAGGTGCAGCGCCGCCAGATGACGACGCCTGACGAACCCAACGTGCACGCGCTTGCCGTTGACGGCGATTTTGACGACTGCCAGGCGCGGCTGAAAGATATGTTCAATGACTTCGACTTTCGCGATGGCGTAAAGCTGGC
>JAGXHC010000090.1 GCA_024636405.1 Sulfitobacter sp.
CTGCACCTTCGCTTGTGACCTACAATGAATTTGAAAAATTCCTGGCGTTTACCGAACACAAGGATTTTCCGAATGCCAAGGCTGACCACATTGCCAATGGCTGGTCGCAAGAAAAGGTCAAGGAAAGCTATACGCGCCACATAAAATCGCTGATTGCCATCGGGTCTGGTGCGGGCAGCGATGAATTCGCCGGACTTGAAACTGAATTTGTCGCCTTGACCAATCCCTATGATCCAGATTTTGATGGTCAGATGCAGGTCGCATTGAGCTATGAGGCAAAACCGCGTGCGGATGCGCAGATCGAAGTATTCGACCGCGCTCCGGATGAATCAGTGAGCATCACCAAATACCGCACGGACGCGGCGGGCGAAGCGACAATTCCGGTGGTGGCAGGCCATGAATACCTGTTTGACGCCGTCGTATTGCGCCCCTTCGGCGCAGGCGATGACGCGGACGCCCCGGTGTGGGAAACATTATGGGCCGCGCTTACGTTCAAAGTGCCGCAATAACGCGCCTTGCACATCACGCCCGGTGGCGGCTAGACCCACGCCATGACAACGACACCTGATATCTTGTGCATCGGATCGGTCCTGTGGGATGTGATTGGACGCGCCGAGGCCGCGATGCGGCATGGCTCGGATATGCCGGGACGGATTACACGTCTGCCCGGTGGTGTCGCGCTTAATATCGCGATGGCGCTGGCGCGGTTTGGGCTGACGCCTGCACTTCTCAGCACGGTCGGACGCGATGTCGAAGGTGACGAGCTTATCGCGGCCTGCGCCGGGCGCGGATTGATCACTGAATTCATCTACCGTTCCGACGATCTGCCCACGGATCGCTACATGGCGGTTGAGGGGTCCAACGGGCTGATTTCGGCCATTGCCGATGCCCATTCACTTGAGGCCGCAGGCGACAAGATCCTGCGCCCGCTCATCGATGGCAGCCTGCCTGCACCTTATACCGGGGCGGTTGCGCTGGACGGTAATCTGACGCTGGATCTGCTGAGCCAAATGGCGCGCAGTCCGCTGCTGGCCCAAGCAGATCTGCGCGTGGCACCTGCGTCACCGGGCAAGGCGCTGCGGCTTAGTCCGTTCATGCAATCCGGGCGCGGCACGCTTTATGTCAATCTGGAAGAGGCTGGTTTGCTGTGCGAGACCGCTTTTAAAACCTCTGCCGCCGCCGCCGAAGGGCTGCTGATGCGCGGCGCTGTGCGGGTGGTCGTGACCCACGGTGGCGCCCCCGCCACGGCCGGTCAGTCCAGTGGCATCGTTACCCAGGACCCCCCCGCGGTGCATGTTGCGCGGGTGACGGGGGCCGGTGACACCTTTATGGCCGCCCATATTTCCGCCGAATTGCGCGGTGATCCACCCGAAGCGGCCCTGGCGCATGCGCTTGAATCCGCAGCATTGTATGTTTCCGGAGAGACCAAAATATGACACAGCCCCTGACCTTTGGCACCGAAGTGGCGCGTGCGCGTGAAAACGGGGCCGCGATTGTGGCTCTGGAAAGCACCATCATCACCCACGGCATGCCCTATCCGCAGAATCTTGAGGTCGCGCGGCAGGTCGAAGAAGATGTCCGCGCCGCTGGCGCCACGCCCGCGACCATCGCCGTGATCGACGGCGCTTTGCACATCGGGCTGGAGCCTGAGATGCTGAGCGCGCTGGCGCAGGCCAAGGATGTGGCCAAGCTGTCGCGCGCCGATCTGGCCGTGTGTATGGCCCAAGGTGGCACCGGTGCCACCACCGTGGCCGCGACGATGATTGCCGCACATCTGGCCGGCATTGAAGTCTTTGCGACCGGCGGTATCGGGGGCGTGCACAAGGGCGCGGAACACAGTTTCGATATTTCCGCCGACCTTGCTGAGTTGGCCCAAACCCCCGTTACCGTCATCGCCGCGGGGGCCAAGGCGATCCTTGATGTGGCCAAGACCCTCGAAGTGCTGGAAACCAATGGCGTGCCTGTCATCGTTGTGGGTCAGGACAGTTTTCCCGCATTCTGGAGCCGCACGTCGCCCCTGCCTGCGCCGCTGCGCATGGACCGCGCCGCCGACATTGCAGCCGCCCACCGCATGCGCGGCGCACTTGGTCTGCCCGGCGGTCAATTGATTGCAAACCCGATCCCGACCGCTGACGAAATTCCCGCGGGCGACCTTGCCCCGATCATCGCCAAAGCCCAATCAGAGGCCATAGCGCAGGGCATTGCCGGCAAAAATGTAACGCCATTTCTACTGGGCCGCATATTTGAGCTGACGGAAGCCCGTTCTCTGACGGCGAATATTGCACTTGTGCGCAACAATGCCCGCCTTGGGGCTGAAATAGCGCGGATTTTGGCGGCAAAACCTGTCTAGGTGGCAACTAATTCACCTGCCTGCCATTGTCGCTTTGGCGCAGACGGATTAGCTGTACTGCAATAAAACAGCGGGTGCCGCCACGATATGAATACGCCTTTCGATCCTGAACCGACCTCCCTGCCCCGGCGTACCGTGTTGGGACGGCTGCGGGCGTCATTTCTGACGGGTCTGGTGGTGATTGCGCCCGTTGGCCTGACGATCTGGTTGATTTGGTCTGTGGTTGGCTGGATCGACGGATTTGTGCTCCCGCTGGTGCCCAAGGCCTATCACCCGGACCGGATGATCCAGGATTTTCTGGGCCTTGATCCTTCGTCGCAATTCAATGTGCGGGGCCTGGGTGTGGTTATCTTCTTGATCTTCACCATCATCATGGGATGGATGGCCAAGGGTATTATCGGGCGCTCCTTGATACGTTTTGCCGAAGGTCTGGTAGAGCGGACGCCGGTTGTGCGTACGATCTATTCCGGCATCAAGCAGATTTCCGAGACGATCTTTGCCCAATCGGACCGCAGCTTTGAGACGGCCTGCCTGATTGAATATCCCCGGCGTGGCATCTGGGCGCTGGGATTCATCTCTACCACTGCAAAGGGAGAGATCGCCGCAAAGTCCGACCCCTCGGGCGAGATGCTTTCGGTATTTGTGCCAACAACGCCGAACCCGACGTCCGGTTTTTTGTTGTTCTTTCCCCGCAAGGACGTGGTTGAGTTGGACATGTCGGTGGAGGATGCCGCAAAGCTCGTCATATCTGCGGGCCTTGTCTATCCGGCGGACCGTATGCCGGAGTCCGAGGACAATCCGGCGCTTGAGCTGATTGATAAAATCGAGCGCAAAGAGATAGAGCGCGCCCGCGGCTGAGCGGGATGCTCAGCCGAACATGGCGGGAAGGTCGATCGTGCTGCGTGTGCCGATGTGTTCCCACTGCTGCTGCACGAAAGTGTCAGCCGCGGCGCGCCCGGCTTCTTTCAGCGCAGAGATAACCGCTAGGTTCGGCACCATCTTGGTTGCGACCGACAGTTTGGACATCAAATCGTCATCCGCAATCAGGTGCACCCTTACCCGGCTCATCCGGCCAGTTGGCATTGTGCCATCGTCCAGCAGGCGTTGGACAAATTCGATGGCACGCAATTCACGCATCAGGCTTGAATTAAAGCTGATCTCGTTGATCCGGTTCTGGATCTGCTGCGGCGTGATCGGCAGTTCATCGCGCTCCAGCGGGTTCACGTTGATGATCACAATGTCATCGGGCAATTCCGGTGCAAACAGCGGGAAAAGCGCAGGATTTCCGGTATAGCCGCCGTCCCAGAACGCTTCACGCCGTCCGGTGATCTTGTCATCAATCTCGACGGCCTGAAAAACTGTCGGCAGACAGGCCGACGCCAGCAGCGCATCTGGCCCGATCTCATCGCCTTCGAACACGCGAATTTTGCCATTGCGCACCCGCGTCGCACAGACAAACAGGCGTGGCGCGGTCTCGGCGCAGATTACGTCATATTGGAACTTCTCAACGATGTCGTTGAGCGGATTTTGATACAGCGCACCGTAAGCGTAGGGCGACGTCATACTGGCCAACGCGCCTCCGATTTTGATCGGCCAGCTATATTCAATGGCCTGACTAAGCGCACCGATGCCGAACGGTGCCAGCCAATGCGCCATGCGCAGATCGGAATGCCCCGCCACCTGCGCCCAGAGCCAATCCAGGTTTGCACGCGCGCCAAGTGTTCCACCGGTGATCATCCCGGCCTTGAGGGCTGCGCCGTTCAGCGCGCCGGCGGACGTGCCGGAGATTGCGCAGATTTCAAGGTCTTCTTCCTCCAGCAGCCGGTCCAGTACACCCCATGTAAAGGCGCCGTGGGCCCCGCCACCCTGCAGGGCCAGATTGATCCGTTTCTTTGCCATAATCAGCTGGCAGTCCAGCCGCCATCGACGCTGATGGTGGTGCCGGTAATCTGTTCTGCGGCATCGCTGCACAAAAACAGGGCGCTGCCCGCGATCTGATCGATGGTTGCAAATTCCTTGGACGGCTGGCGATCAAGGATCACGTCGCGCTCGACCGTCTCGCGGTCCAGCTTGCGCTTCTCCATCAGGTCGGTGATCTGTTTTTCCACCAGCGGCGTCATCACATAGCCGGGACAGATGGCATTGCAGGTGATCGGCTCTTCGGCTGTTTCCATAGCCACGGTTTTGGACAGACCGACAACCCCGTGCTTGGCTGCGACATAGGCGGATTTATCAGCATGCGCGCGCAACCCGTGGGCGGACGCGATGTTGATGATACGGCCCCAGCCATTCTTGCGCATCTGCTCAACTGCAACGGCTGTGGTATGAAAGTTGGACGTGAGGCAGATCGCGATGATCGCATCCCACTTTTCGGTCGGGAAATCCTCAATCGGGCTGACATGCTGGATCCCTGCGTTGTTCACCAGAATGTCGCAACGTCCCGCCTGTTCGATCAACCGCCGGCAATCCGCACCCTTGGACATATCCGCCTGGATATAGCGCGCCTTGACGCCTGTCTTGTCGGCGATCTTCTTGGCCAGATCATGATCCGCCGCATCATCCGTAAAGGAGTTCAGCACGATGTCGGCGCCGGCATGTGCCAATTCCCACGCAATGCCCAGCCCGATGCCAGAGTTTGATCCGGTGATCACGGCGGTCTTGCCTTTGAGGTTGATTGAAAATGCCATCGGGTCTCTCCTTGATTTGCTGCGCATGCATAATGCCTTGCCGCAAGAGCAAAGGAAACGCCTCAAATCACGCGGACGTTCAAATCCAATCCTGCCGACCGCCACAATCACACCACTGCGCTGACATCCGCCGCACGCGTGCTATGTTCAGGGCATTGACGGTTCAGGATCGCGACAAGTGACGATATGCCAATTCTGCCGCGCAGAACGCGCCACGATCGCCGTTGTGGTGCATTCATGATGTCGGGGATGGCCAGATGGATCGGCTTTGGCGCGATGTGCCTTGGCATGTTCATGGCGATCCTCGACGTCCAGATCGTTGCCACCTCGCTGCCGAATATCCAGGGCGCGCTGAAAATCGCGCCAGACCAGATGAGCTGGGTCCAGACCGCCTACCTTATTTCCGAGATCATCGCGATTCCATTGACCGGGCTGCTCATGCGGACCTTCAGCATGCGCTGGATGTTCGTGGGCGCGACGGCTGTTTTTGTCGTGGCATCCATCGGTTGCGCAATGTCGCAGGGGTTTGGCACGCTGATCGCCTGGCGCGTGGTACAGGGTTTTGCGGGTGGCACGTTGATCCCTGCGGTCTTTGCTGCGGTTTTCTTGTTGTTTGAGGAACGCCAGCAAGGGATTGCCACCACATTGGCCGGCGTGGTCGCGGTGCTGGCCCCCACCGTTGGACCGGTTGCGGGCGGGTGGATCACCCAGACGTTTTCGTGGCACTGGCTGTTTTTGATCAACGTGGCGCCGGGACTGATTGTGGTGGTGCTGGTGGCACTGCTGCTGCCGCGCGCACAGATGCGCCTGCGCGACGGCCTGCGCATTGACTGGCTGTCGCTGGCGGCGCTGGCGCTGGCGCTGGCGGCACTTGAGATCGCGCTGAAAGAAGCACCGGCGCGCGGCTGGACCTCTGGACTGGTGCTGGGTCTGATCGCGGTATCGGTGGCCAGCGGCGCGGGCTTCGTGCGCAGAAGCATCGCGCGAGACGAGCCGATTGTCGCGCTGAGCCACTTTGCCGACCGGCGCTTTGCTGTCGGATGTATTCTTAGCTTCGTTCTTGGCATTGGCCTGTTTGGCTCCGTTTATCTGATGCCTGTGTTCCTTGCCTTTGTGCGCGGTCACGATTCGCTTGAGATCGGAAAGATCATGCTGGTGACGGGTGTGGCACAGCTGTTGATCGCGCCTGTTGCCGTCTTTGCCGAAAAACGCATTTCGGCGCGTATTCTGACCGCGCTAGGCTTTGCGTGTTTTGCCATTGGTTTGGGGATGAGCGCGGTACAGACGCCGCGCACGGATTTTGACGGCATGTTTTGGCCGCAGGTGATGCGCGGGCTTGCGATCATGTTTTGTCTGCTGCCGCCCACACGCATGGCGCTGGGACATTTGGCACAGGCGCAAGTCCCCGATGCCAGCGGGCTTTTCAATCTCATGCGCAACCTTGGGGGTGCCATTGGCCTGGCGCTGATCGACACGGTCATCTATTCGCGCAGCGACGGCCATGCCGCGCGCCTGCTGGAACAGGTGCAGGCGGGCGATGTCGATTCGGGGGTGTTCATCGGCCTTCCCGCGGCGTTGGTGGGCTCTGCGTTGACCGGGCCACCTGACGCGGCCACGCAGGCGGTTTTGTCCGACCTGCTGGAAAAGGCATCCCTTACCATGGCGATCAATGACGCATGGCTGATGATGGCGGCTTTGACGGCGCTGGCACTGATCTGTGTTCCGTTCGCGCGGCGGAACGGATAGCCAAAAAAAAACGCCCGCACGAAGCGGGCGTTAAGTTATTGAGGCAGGTTTCATACAGGCAAGAAACCTATCGAGCAGTGCCCTCTTTATAAGCAATATCGTTCTGTAATCCAAGCAAAAAGTTTGATAACCCGTGAAGGCACCGTTAAGCGTTGGTCCAGCAAAACAAGGGCAGAGTAGGATTGTTGCGAAAATGGCTTTGGATAATTTCCAAATGGTGCGGCGTGTTATGGGGCTTACCTCACTGATTCTGTGGGGGACGCTGACGCAGGCGGCACCACAGCACGGCGTATCTATGTATGGCGACCCTGCACTACCACTTGATTTTGTGTCCCTGCCCTATGCGAACCCTGACGCACCCAAAGGTGGCGCGATCACGCTCGGCAATACCGGGGGCTTCGACAGCCTCAATCCGTTTGTCCGAAAAGGCACCTCCCCCTGGCAGTTGCCCTTCTTCACACACGAAAGCCTGATGGGGCGATCGTGGGATGAACCTTTTGCGCTTTACGGTCTTTTGGCCGAATCGGTCGAGCTTCCGGAGGACCGATCCTGGGTGGAATTCACCTTGCGCGAGGGCGCGCGATTCTCTGATGGCAGCCCGGTCACCGTGCAGGACGTCATCTTTTCCTACGATCTGTTGGGCAGCGAGGGCCACCCGCGCTACCATGCGTTACGGTCCCAGATAGAGACGATCGAACAGACCGGGCCACGCAGCCTGCGCATGACATTCAATACCGACAACCGCGAATTGGCGTTATTGGCGGGCATGCGCCCGATCCTCAGCAAGGCACAGTGGGAGGGCAAGGATTTCGCCAATGCCCCGTTGGATGACATCCCAGTGGGCAGCGGGCCGTATATGGTCAGCGACTATCAGGCAGGTCGGCAGGTCACATTGGAGCGAAATCGCGACTATTGGGGCGCTGACGTGCCATTCCGTCGCGGCACAAACAACTTTGACCGCATCCGCATCGATTTCTATGGCGATGCCAACGTGCTGTTCGAAGCCTTCAAGGCGGGCGAGATATCAGCGGTGCGCGAATTCAACGCAGAAACCTGGGAAACCCAGTACAACTTTCCTGCGATCCAGCGCGGTGAGATTGTAAAATCGGTTTTCACCCACAAAAAACCTTCTGGCATGACCGGGTTCGTCATGAATACGCGCCGCGCGCCTTTTGATGATTGGCGGGTACGCGACGCGATGATTCAGGCGTTCAATTTTGAATATATCAATGAAACCCTGACCGGCGGGGCTCAGCCGCGCATCACGTCCTATTTTTCAAACTCCGAACTGGGGATGCAGCCCGGCCCGGCCACGCGGCAGGTTGCGGAACTTCTGACGCGGTATGCCGATACCCTGCCGCCAGGCGCGCTCAAGGGGTATGCATTGCCGGTGTCTGACGGGTCCGTGCGGAACCGCGCCGGTATCCGGGCCGCCATGCAGCAGTTGCAGGCCGCAGGTTACACCGCCGATGACGGCACTATGCGGCGCGCCGATGGCAGTCCGCTGTCCTTTACCATTCTGCTGGACAAGGGCAGCAGCGAAAACATGGCAATAGCCGAGATTTACCTCCAGGCGCTCAAACGTTTGGGCATCGCCGCCGAGGTTGAGGTGGTTGATGACGCGCAGTTTGTCGCGCGCACCAATGCCTATGACTTCGACATGACTCTGTTCCGGCGCGCCTTGTCGCTTAGCCCCGGCACGGAACAGCGGTATTATTGGGGATCGGAGTCAGCGGATGCGCCCGGTACGCGCAACCTGATGGGTGTAAAGTCACCTGCGATCGATGCGATGATTGACGCCATGCTGAACGCCCGCGACAACGATGCATTTATCGCGGCGACCCGTGCGCTGGACCGGCTGCTGACAACGGGGCGATATGTCATTCCCTTCTGGCAGTACAACGAAGACCGCATCGCCCATGACGCGGCAATGCATTACCCCGACGTCACGCCGCTTTATGGGGATGGCCCGAACTTCATGCCCGAAGTGTGGTGGTGGGAGCCGGGTCAGTAACCGGCGGCCGCGTGATCGCGTCCGCACGCTGTTGCGCCGCGTTCAGGTAAGCGACGTGACCCAAAGGATCGTCGCATCCTCATCGCTCAGCGACACGACATTGTGACCCATGGTGGCGTCGTAATAGGCGCTGTCGCCGCGGCGCATTTCGACGGGTTCGTAGAATTCGGTAAAAAGCTGCACAACGCCGGTCAGCACAAAAAGAAACTCTTCCCCGTCGTGGCGCACCCAGCCGTCAAATTCTTCCATCCGGCGCGCCCGGATACGCGCGCGGTACGGCAGCATCAGCTTCTTGCGCAGGCTGTCGGCAAGCAGTTCGTGTTCATAGGTCGTGGTGGCGCGCGCCGCACCCTCGCCCGACTTGGTGACGGCCATGCGCCCGTTGATCTGTCCTGGTGCCGGGGGCGTGAAAAGCTGCGGCACTGAAATTTCCAACCCCGTCGCGAGCTTCTTGAGAGCATCATATGTCGGTGACATCTGACCGTTCTCAATTTTTGACAACGTGGACCGCGCCAACCCCGCCTGCCCTGCGGCCTGTTCCAGCGTCCACTTGCGCGCCTTGCGCAATTCGCGCACCCGCGCGCCCAGATCAACAGGCGGCGCCTGTTCTGCGGCACCGCTTTCGCGGGCGATCTGGATCATGGATTTTGGCTGCTCAGAGGTCATGCTTCGTGCTATAGCGGCGGGCCCCGGCCCTTGCAACGGGCGCGTGCGCGGGCTAGCCATGGCCATGCTTTCGCTGCACGATGCCAACCGGTTCTCGCCTTGCCCCGCGCCCTTTAACATGGCCGCGTATGTGCTGCGCGCGGGCGCTGATGATCCGCAAAAGGTCGCGCTTTCGGTGCTGGGGCGCGACGGCGCGCAGGACTGGACTTACGGCGCGCTGATCGCCGCCGTGCGCGGCACCGCGACGGGCTTGCTGGAACACGGTCTGCGCCCCGGCGACACGGTGCTGATGCGGCTGGCGAACACCGTGGATTTCCCCATCGCCTACCTCGGGGCGATAGCGGCAGGGCTGGTGCCCGCACCGACCTCTTCCGCGCTAACCGAAGACGATACCGCCGCGATGATCGCGCGCCTGCACCCCAAGGCAATCCTTCTTGATCCCGACGTGCCCTGCCCGCGATCGGAACTGACCCTGACCCGCGAAGCCCTGCGCACCATGCGGGACCGCCCGCCTGCTGAATGGCACATGGGCGCGCCGGATCGGCCCGGATACATCATCCATACCTCAGGGACTTCGGGAACGCCCTGTGCCGTTGTGCACGCACACCGCGCGATCTGGGCGCGGCAGATGATGTTTGATGGCTGGTATGGCCTGCGCCGCACGGACCGGATGTTGCATGCGGGCGCGTTCAACTGGACCTATACGCTGGGGACCGGGCTGATGGACCCCTGGACCATCGGCGCGACGGCGTTGATCCCGGCGCAAGGCACCGCGCCTGCCGATCTGCCCGGACTTCTGAAAACGCACAAAGCGACCATTTTTGCCGCTGCACCCGGCGTTTACCGCCAGATCCTCAATCACCACGCCCGACTTGACCTGCCCGATTTGCGCCACGGTCTGAGCGCCGGGGAAAAGATGGCGCCGTCCCTGCGCGCCGCGTGGCGTACGGCAGGTGGCCCCGATATCTTCGAGGCGTTTGGCATGTCTGAATGTTCCACCTTTATTTCTGGCTGTCCCGACCGTCCGGCGGACCCAGCGGCGCTTGGCTTTGTACAGCCGGGGCGGCATGTGGCGATTGTCGACGAAAGGGGCCCCGTGCCCCGCGACACGCCGGGCACCATCGCGGTGCACCGCAGCGATCCGGGCCTGATGCTTGGGTATCTTGATGATCCGGCACAAACCCGTGCGCGGTTTGCGGGGGACTGGTTTTTGACCGGTGATATGGGCGTTATGGATGAAATCGGGCAGATTACCTATCTTGGGCGCGACGACGACATGATGAACGCAGGCGGCTTTCGTGTGTCGCCGCTGGAAGTGGAACAGGCGCTTGCCGAGGCTGAGGGCATAACCGGCATCGCCGTGACGCAGATCGAGATCAAACCGGGTGTGCAGGTCATCGCCGCCTTCTGCACGTCTGATGCACCACTGGACGATACCGCGCTGCGCGGGTATGCCGACACCCGACTGGCGCGCTACAAACAACCGCGTCTTTACGTTCATCTGCCGGTGCTGCCGCTCAGCGCCAACGGCAAACTGATGCGCCGCGCCTTGCGTGCCGGATATAAGGCGACTGACCCATGACCGATACCATCAAACTTGATATCATGTCCGATCCTATTTGCCCGTGGTGCTATATTGGCAAGGCTCATCTTGACCGGGCTTTGGCGGATCACCCGGACCATCCATTTGTGATCGAATGGCATCCGTTTCAGTTGAACCCGGAAATGCCGCGCGAAGGCATGGGCCGTCGCGCCTATCTGGAAGGCAAATTCGGCGGCAAAGAGGGCGCCGTGAAAGCCTATGCACCAGTGGTGACGCATGCCAAGCAAGCGGGCCTGACCATAAACTTTGAGGCGATGCAGCGCACCCCCAACACGCTGGATGCGCATCGGCTGATCCACTGGGCGGGTATCGAAGGCCGCCAGACTGCGGCGGTTGCGGCGCTGTTCAAGGCATATTTCGTTGATGCACGCGATATTGGCGATGCTGATATTCTGGCTGATATCGCAGATTCTATTGAAATGGACGCGGCTGTGGTCGGTCGTTTGCTGCAATCGGATGTCGATGCCGACATCATCCGTGACCGCGATGCCCACAGCCGAAAGATGGGGATCAATTCGGTCCCGACCTTTATTGTTGCGGGCAAACATGCCGTTCCAGGTGCACAACCGCCCGAACTTTGGGCCAAGGTCATCGCAGAATTGCGCCAGCAGGACTGACACGCAAGCCACACATTCCCGCAAATCTGCCACAAATGTTTTGCTTTGAATCCACGCCTCACATAGAATTTTGTGTATGAGGGGCAAAAGTCCCCATTCAATAAAAATATTGGGCGGTACAATGAAAGACATGCAGGCAACGCTGGCAACGGCGCGCGAAAGACGTATATCCGAAATCCGCATGATCGCTCTGTCCGAAGTTCTCGGAGGAACGGCCGACTGCAATTTTGAGACATACTTTGATGAACTGGATCACATCACTGATCACCCGGCATCAGCAGCGTGGCATGAGGCGCAGGTGCTGCTTTGCGTGATCAACCGCATTGATGCCAAGCGCGCGCTTTCCCATCTGGGTATTGCACGGACCATGCGCGCAGATTGCGGCATGTCCGATCAATTTGTCCGGCTCGAGCAGCAGATACGCAATTACCTGTCGCCGCTGACCCTGACCGTGCACGGCTATCATGACGTCAATTTTGCGCATCTCGACCACGGCGGCGTCTGGCAACAGGTTGACCATCACCTCAGTGTGCTGCGCGCGGCAGGGTATGAGGCGTTCCTGAATTCCGGCACGCTTCTGGGCATGGTGCGGGACGCGCGACTGATCGACCACGACGACGACATCGACCTGGCGATCATGCTGCGCGCGACCGATATGCGCGATGCCGCCGTGGAATGGCGCGGCATGCAGGATGTTCTAAGCGCGCTTGACCTGCTTGAAAGCACGGTCGACGGCATGCCGGGCATCTACAAATTGCGCCCCGCCGGTAATGTCCAGATCGACCTTTTTCCGGCATGGGCCCAGGACGGGCGGGTTTTTGTGTATCCGCACACACATGGCGCCCTGGCGATCGAAGAACTTTTGCCGCTGCGTCCCTGCAAGCTGACCGGCCAAGCGCTTCCGGCGATGCCCGAGCGTCTGCTGGAGGCCAATTACGGGGCCGGATGGCGCAAGCCCGATCCGCTGTTCAAATTTCCGTGGGGCGAAGCAAACAAGAGCTTTGCTCCCTTTCTGGAAAGGCTGGTGCACTGATGCTGATCCGCCCGAA
>JAGXHC010000091.1 GCA_024636405.1 Sulfitobacter sp.
AAATAGTCTTCGATATTCTCTATCATCATTCGAAATTTTCCCGCGTCGACCGGTTCGTCCGCCCAAACTATACTCCTATTTCTGGGTTGGCGAAGCCATCATGCCAAGAAAAACCAAACATGATCTGCAGCGCGGCGACGCGCGTACACGGCTTCCGGGGGCCGCACTTGTCATGGGCTGGAATTTTAATAGATGCCCGGCGGGCATTAAAATGCCTACCCCTTTTGCCACAGCTAAAAAGGAAACATACGGCGGGAAAAAGGGGTTATGGTAGGCCCGGCAGGACTTGAACCCGCAACCAAAGCGTTATGAGCGCTCTGCTCTAACCAGTTGAGCTACAGGCCCGCCATGAGCGGATGGGTAAGGGTAGCGCCGCGCGGCGTCAAGCATTGATAACCCGCAATGGATTGCAGTGTAGCGCGCTATGCTCTAACCCCGCGCGCATGGGGACAAGCGCCGGGGGCCAAGCGATGAGCGACACCACAAACGGGATGACCTATGCCGATGCAGGGGTCGATATTGACGCAGGCAACGCGCTGGTCGAGCGGATCAAACCGGCGGCGAAACGGACGGCACGCCCTGGCGTGATGTCGGGGCTGGGGGGCTTTGGCGCGCTCTTTGACCTCAAGGGGGCGGGATACACCGACCCTGTGTTGGTGGCGGCCACGGACGGCGTCGGCACCAAGCTGCGGATCGCGATTGACACAGGGCATGTGGACAGCATCGGTATTGATCTGGTGGCGATGTGCGTCAACGATCTGGTTTGCCAGGGGGCCGAGCCGCTGTTCTTTCTTGATTATTTTGCGACCGGCAAACTGGATCTGGATCAGGCCACCCGCATCATCGAAGGGATTGCCGAAGGCTGTGCCCAATCGGGCTGTGCGTTGATCGGTGGTGAGACAGCAGAGATGCCGGGGATGTACCACGCGGGGGACTTTGATCTGGCGGGATTTGCCGTTGGCGCAATGGAACGCGGCACCGAATTGCCACGCAACGTGGCGGTGGGCGATGTGCTGCTGGGACTGCCAAGCGACGGGGTGCATTCGAACGGCTACAGTCTGGTGCGCCGCATCGTGGAGTTGAGCGGGCTGAACTGGGATGATGCCTGCCCTTGGGGCGAGGGCACACTTGGGGCTGTGTTGCTGACGCCCACACGGCTTTATGTCAAAGGCGCTGTGGCGGCGATCAAGGATGACTGCGTGGGCGCCCTGGCGCATATTACAGGTGGTGGGCTGACCGAAAATCTGCCGCGTGTCTTGCCTGACGGGCTTGGCGCGCAGATTGACCTGAACGCCTGGACCCTGCCACCGGTATTCGCCTGGCTGGCGGCGCAGGGTGGCATGGCCGAGGCGGAATTGCTCAAGACCTTCAATGCCGGGATCGGCATGATAGCCGTTGTCCCTGCCGACAAGGTGGATGCCGCCCGTGCGGCATTTGCCACCGACGGCCATCACGCGATCGAGATCGGGCGCATTACAGGTGGCACCGGCGTCCAATATTCCGGCGCATTGCTTTGACGCAAAAAGTTGCGATTCTGCTTTCTGGCGGCGGGTCAAATATGCGTGCGCTGGTAAATGATATGACCGGCGATCATCCGGCGCGGCCCTGTGTGGTGCTTTCCAACGTGGGCGACGCCGGCGGGATTGCATGGGCGCTCGATCACGGAATATCGACGCAGGTGGTCGATCACCGCCCCTTTGGTAACGACCGACCCGCATTTGAGGCCGCGCTGAATGCAGCCCTTGCGCCTTACGCCCCTGACATTATTTGCCTCGCCGGGTTCATGCGCAAGCTGACGGTCGGTTTCACGGACGTCTGGGCAGGCAGGATGATCAACATCCATCCATCATTGCTGCCGAAGTACAGAGGCCTTCACACCCACCAGCGCGCACTTGATGCAGGCGACGCCGAACATGGCTGTACGGTACACGAAGTGACGGCGGCATTGGACGACGGGCCAATTCTGGGGCAGGCGCGCATTGCCGTGCAGCGCGGCGATACCGCACAGACACTTGCCGCGCGTGTTCTGGTGCAGGAGCATCGGCTCTATCCTGCTGTGTTGCGCCGATATGCGGGCGGTATTCGGACGCCACTGTTGCTGGATCTCTGACACTGGTCATCACTGGTCAAGGCGGCGGGCATGCTGTACCCATGTTGAAAATCGGTCTCCAAGCCTCATTTATTCCGCAAAGATCATACATGAAAACAATCACAACCACTGCTGAACTCGAAGCTTATTGCACCGAAGCGGCCAATCATCCTTACGTTACCGTCGATACCGAATTTCTGCGCGAGCGGACGTATTATTCAAAGCTTTGTCTGGTGCAGCTAGCAATGCCCGGCACCGATGACAGCGGTGCGGTGCTGGTTGACCCGTTGGCGGACGGCATTTCGATGGAGCCGCTTTATACGTTGTTTCGCAATACCTCAGTGGTCAAGGTTTTCCACGCCGCGCGGCAGGACCTTGAGATTTTCTACGTCGATGCGCAGGTCTTTCCGGAGCCATTGTTTGACACCCAGGTGGCTGCGATGGTCTGCGGCTTCGGTGAGCAGGTCGGATATGAGACTTTGGTGCGCAAGATCGCGCATCAGCCTGTGGACAAGACCTCGCGGTTTACGGATTGGTCACGCAGGCCGTTGTCAGATGCCCAGCGAACCTATGCGCTGGCGGACGTGACACACCTGCGCCAGATTTACGAATTCCTGGCGGCCAAGCTGGCGGAAACCGGGCGCAGTCGCTGGGTCGGCGAAGAGCTTGAGATTCTGACGAACCCCGAAACCTATATCACCGCCCCGCGCGATGCCTGGAAGCGGATCAAGACCCGCACAAATTCGGCCAAGTTTCTTGCTATTGTACGAGAGTTGGCCGCATTCCGCGAAGATTACGCGCGCACCCGCAATATTCCGCGCAATCGCGTCTACAAGGACGATGCGCTGGTTGAGCTGGCCAGCAACAAGCCCACCAACGTCGAGGAACTGGGCCGCTCGCGGCTGCTATTGCGCGAAGCGCGCAAGGGTGAGATTGCGGACGGTATTCTGCGCGCCGTGGCGGATGGCATTGCCTGCAAGCCCGCCAATATGCCGCAGCCTGACCGCAGTCGCGACAAACTGCAGGTAAATCCGGCGCTGGCCGATCTGCTGCGCGTCCTGCTGAAGGCCAAGACCGAAAGTGCCGGCGTCGCGGCCAAGCTGATTGCGCCTGCAAGCGATCTGGACGCAATTGCGGCGGGTCTGCGTGATGTCCCGGCGCTGAATGGTTGGCGGCGGGAAGTTTTTGGCAAAGATGCGCTGCGGCTTTGCAACGGTGAAATCGCGCTGACGGCGGCGGGCAGCGACGTCAAAGTCGTGGACGTCTAAACGGTCAGCGTCGGTTGCGCCGAGTGAGTAACGCTTTGATCATTTGATATGGTGTAAAAGGGCAGGGCGCTTTAGCGCCGCGCCACCTGCGCGTTCAGCAAACCTTCGACCCGGATCGTGCGCACACCGCGCAAGTTCTGTTCCGTTATCCGGCGCGCTGCAATCACCTCACGCGTGGGGATCGCGCCCACGGCGGTTGCAGCGTCCGGGCGCACGCCCTCAAGGCGGTACGTCAGCACGCCATCGACGGGCAGTTCATCTTCATTGGCCGGCGTCAATCGCACCGCATAGATGCCTTGGCGCGCAGCCAGTCCGGTTGCCCGGATCAGAGCGCCGCCGGGCACCTTTTCAATCGTCAGGTCGGTAACCTGTTCAAACGGTCCGCCCTCATAGACCGCGTCCTGTTCGCGCAATCTGGAAAACAGTCCGCCGCGTGTTGGGATCAACGGGTTGGTGTTTTCTGCCGTGGTGCCCAGTCGTTCAGATTGCGACCGGCCAAACCAGTTGAACGGATTGACGCGGCTGTCGCGGACGGCGCCGCAGGCGGTCAGCAGAAGGGTGGAAACCATGAGAGCTGTCAGTGTCTTGCGCATTGGGACCGCCGTGGAATTTCGCTTGGCATTTGACTACCCTATCGCGTCGGGCTTGGGAAGGGGGCTGGACCTTTGACGATCAGACCCCTACCTCTGCGGCAAGAGTGACACGGGGGATGGACGCAAATATGGCGACTGCAGCCTTTGAAGAACTGGTTGGGGATTTCGAATTTCTGGAGGACTGGGAAGACCGGTACCGCCATGTAATCGACTTGGGCAAGACGATGGATGCGCTGCCCGAAGCGCTTTGTGTGCCTGCAACCAAGGTAGACGGCTGCGCCTCACAGGTTTGGCTGCACGCAAAATTTGACGCAGGCAAGCTGCATTTCGACGGGGCAAGCGATGCGATGATCGTGTCCGGACTTATTGCCGTGTTGCGCGCGCTTTACAACGGTCTGAGCGCGCCTGATGTGCTGGCGGTCGACGCGCGCGAGCAGATGGGGCGTCTGGGGTTGAATGACCATTTGTCGGCGCAACGTTCCAACGGACTGCGCGCGATGATCGAGCGGATTCGCGAGACGGCGGCACAAACTGCCTGAATGCTAAAGTTCAGAGCGTTTTCAAGGTTTTCGCCAGATCGCCATACCCGGTGAACCGACGCTCAAATGCGAGGCCCAGCGTTTCGGCGCACCGCACTGCTTTTTCAGTCAGCGCCGGGTCATCGGTCTGAGCCTGATAGACCAGTTTTTCATAATTCCCAAAGTACATGTCCCGCAAATGCGGATGCCGATCAAGGCCAAGTGGCTTGATGATGAACGCGTCAAACTGGCGCACCAGAAAATCCGTGAGGTAGAAGGTCGTGATCTCATCTTCCGCGGTCTTGGCAAAGCTGTCGTTGCCTTCAAAGAAGCTGTAGCAATGCGGGCCAGCAACCATTTGGACGCCCATTTCTTTACATGCCGCCTGAAGCTGTCCACCCGTGCCGCAATCCGCATAAACCACGAAAATATCATCGTATTGCGTGCGGTGTTTTGTGACGGCGCCCCGCACGGCCTGCGTGATCTTGTCAGGATAAAGATGCAGGTTTGCTGGCAGGCACGTCAGGTCCAGATGCGTCCAGCGGTTCGCGGCCTTGAGATCCAGGATTTCGCGCGCCAGCGCACC
>JAGXHC010000092.1 GCA_024636405.1 Sulfitobacter sp.
GGGTAGAGCCGACAAAACCCACGGACTGGATCACGGGATGGTGCAGGATCGCATCGACCGCTTCCTTGTCGCCGTTGACCACCTGGATGATCCCCTTGGGCAGGCCCGCTTCTTCCAGCAGTTCCGCCAGCATCAGCGGGACAGACGGATCACGCTCGGATGGTTTCAGGATGAAGGCGTTGCCGCACACGATGGCAGGTGCGAACATCCACATCGGGATCATCGCGGGGAAGTTGAAGGGCGTGATGCCGGCAGAAACACCCAAAGGCTGACGCATGGAATACATGTCGATGCCGGGGCCGGCGCTGTCTGTATAGTCGCCTTTGAGCAGTTCAGGCGCGCCAATGCAGTATTCCACGACCTCAAGTCCTCGCTGCACATCCCCTGCGGCGTCTGGCAAGGTCTTGCCGTGCTCGCGGCTCAGCGCTTCGGCCAGCTTGTCCATATCGCGGTTCAGCAGATCGACGAATTTCATCATGACGCGCGCGCGGCGCTGCGGGTTGACGGCGGCCCAAGCAGGTTGTGCGGCCATGGCGTATTTTACGGCCTGGTCCATCTCGTCTGCATTGGCCAGCGGGCACTTTGCCTGCACTTCGCCCGTCGCTGGGTTGTAGACGTCGGCAAAACGGCCCGACGTGCCTTTGACGTGTTCGCCGTTCAGGTAATGGGTCAACTCTTGCATGGGAATCCTCCGGTTATATTTAGCGCAAGGATAGGCTTGCAAAAAACCAAGATAAAGGGGCATGAAGTCAAAACTGTTTTGCATTTTTGCAAGATGGGTGCCGGCAGGAGAGCCGGGAGGGGGCCAGCCCCCGTCCTTGCGGACCCCCCCGGAGTTTATTTGGCAAAATGAAGGGAAAGGGGGCGCGATGTTGGGAAACTGGGATGATTTGAGGTTGTTTTTGGCGGTGGCACGCGAACAAAGCCTTTCGGGAGCGGGCAAGGTCTTGCGGCTTGATCCGGCGACACTGGGACGCCGGATGGCGCGGGTCGAAAAAGGCCTTGGGGTGACGTTATTTGTGAAATCGCCCACGGGCTATGCGCTGACCGACGCTGGCGCGCAATTGCTTGCACGCGCCGAAGCGGCCGAGCAGGCGATGCGCGTGGCAACGGCAGAGGTGGCAGAACCGTCAGAAGGATTGACCGGACAAATCAGGATCGGTGCGCCGGATGGCTGTGCCAACTATCTGCTGCCACAAGTCTGCGCGCGTCTGGTGGCCGAGAATCCCGAGCTTGATATCCAGATTGTTGCCTTGCCGAGGGTATTTAACCTGTCGCGGCGCGAGGCGGATATGGCGATCGGCGTAAGCGCGCCCACTGCAGGGCGGTTGATCGTGCAAAAAATCACCGACTACCGGCTGCATCTGGCGGCCTCCAAGCAATATCTGGCTCAAAGCCCTCCCATCAGCGGTGTCACCGACCTGCTGGGACATCGATTGGTCGGGTATATCCCTGATATGATCTTTGACCGTGAACTGGATTACCTGACCGAGTTGGGCATGACCCGCGTGCCGCTTGCGTCAAATTCGGTGTCTGTGCAGGTCAATATGATCCGACAGGGGGGCGGTGTGGGTATCGTGCATGATTTCTCGCTGTCTGCCACGCCCGGTGTGACGCGTATCTTGACAAAGGAGGTGAGCCTGAGCCGCGCTTTCTATCTTATTCGCCACGAGGATGACCGGCGTAATCAAAGGTTAAGCCGTTTTGCGGAAGGTTTGGCGCAAGGCGTGCGACAGGAAGTTGCGCGGCTTGAGGCAAATGCTTGACACGTAACAGTATTAAAGGGAACCTTAGGGGAAGAGCAATAATATTGCGGAGGGTTATTTAATGCTTGTATCTCAAATCCTGAAAACCAAGTCGGACGACAGTGTGACCACGGTCAAGCCGACAATGCTGATTGCAGAGGCTGCCAAGATGCTGGCAGACAAGCGGATCGGTACGCTGGTGATTTCAAGTGACGGGAAATCACCAGATGGGATCCTGTCAGAGCGTGATATCGTGCGCGAATTGGGCAACCAGGGCGCTGCATGTCTGGACATGACTGTGGAAAGCCTGATGACCCGCAAGCTGGTGACCTGCACCAAAAACGAGCGGTCGGATGCGATTTTGTCAAAGATGACCGAAGGGCGGTTTCGCCATATGCCTGTGATCGAGGACGGCGTTCTGATTGGGTTGGTGTCGCTGGGCGACGTGGTCAAGGCGCGGCTGATGCAGTTGTCGATGGAAAAAGACGCCCTTGAAGGGATGATCATGGGGCACTGACCCTTTGGCGTAAAAGGGCGTTGCGTTCCGGACGCGTAAATGCTTGCTTGCACCGAAATTTCTGACCCAAGAAAACAGGATTGCCCTATGCGCGTTGGCCTTTATCCCGGCACATTTGACCCGATTACATTGGGCCACCTTGATATCATCCGACGCGCTTCGACCTTGGTGGACAAACTGGTGATAGGGGTGGCCATCAACCGCGACAAAGGCCCGTTGTTTGAGCTGGAGGAACGGGTCGAGCTGATCACATCTGAATGTACGGAACTGTCCAAAGAGATGGGGACAGAGATTGTCGTGCACCCGTTTGAAAATCTTTTGATCGATTGCGCGCGCGATGTCGGGGCGCAGATGATCATTCGTGGCCTGCGTGCCGTGGCAGATTTTGAGTATGAATATCAGATGGTTGGCATGAACCGAAAACTTGATGACAGCATCGAGACAGTGTTCATGATGGCCGAAGCCGAACATCAGGCCATCGCCAGCAAGCTGGTCAAGGAAATTGCCCGGCTTGGCGGCGACGTCAGCAAATTCGTGACGCCCGCCGTCAATGCCGAGCTGAAAAGACGCTTCGCAAAGAAATAACCGCTTACAGGAACTTGGCGATTACCCGCGAAGTATCCAGCATGCGGTTCGAAAAGCCCCATTCATTGTCATACCAAGCCATGACGCGCACCTGCGTGCCGCCCTGAACCGACGTCTGATCGGTCGCCACAACGCATGAATGGATGTCGTGGTTCAGATCGATCGAGACCAACGGGCGGTCGACCATTCCCATGATCCCTTTGAGGGGACCTTCGGAGGCCGCGCGCAAAACATCATTCACCTCGGTAGCGGTCACGTCGCGCGAGACTTCAATGACCAGATCAACGCAAGAGACGTTTGGCGTGGGGACGCGGATTGCCGTACCACCGATCAACCCGTCAAGCTCGGGCAGGACCTTGCCCAGCGTCTTGGCGGCACCGGTTGTGGTGGGAATCATCGACATTGACGCGGCACGTGCGCGGTAAAGATCGCTATGCGCCGTGTCATGGGTCGGCTGGTCGCCGGTGAAAGCGTGGATCGTCGTCATGTGCCCGTGCACAATCTTGAACGCGTCGTTCAGCGTCTTGGTCAGCGGTGCCATGCAGTTTGTGGTGCAAGACGCGTTGCTCATCACGACATCATCTGCGTCGATCAGATCGTGGTTCACACCGTAAACGATTGTTTTCATGGCGTCTTTGCCTGGCGCAGAGATAAGCACGCGTTTCGAGCCATTTTTAAGATGCTTTGCGGCACCGTCGTAGCTTACGAAAATACCGGTGCATTCCAGTGCGATATCGACATCGCCCCAAGGCAGCGCGGCGGGGTCGCGCTCGGCTGTGACGCGGATCGGGCCCTGGCCCACATCCATCGTGCCATCGCCCAAAGTGACCGGGCGGCCAAATCGACCATGGACGGAGTCGAATTCGAACAGATGTGCGTTTGTCTCAAGCGGGGCAAGATCATTGATTGCGACCACCTGAAGGTCATCACCACCCTGTTCAATCAAGGCGCGCAGGACGTTTCGGCCGATGCGGCCAAATCCGTTGATTGCAAGTTTGGTTGCCATGAGCATTCTCCTGAATTTGATAGCGCTAACATGGCGATTTAGACAAAAGAGTCAACCGTGGGGCAGGAAATCACCTGCGTGATGGTCTGAAATCATCTTGGATCTGACAACTTAGTCTCCAATCAACGCCAAAACGCGACCCATTCAATCAAGTCCAGAAACTTTTTGCTGAGAAAAACCAGGTTTTCATTTTCATACATCAACGTGTCGACCGTAAATGCCCCGATCAGGATAAAACCCAAAACCAACGAAATAGGAGTGTTCATGGCGTATTTCCTTGCGCAGGCGTTGCCTTGATATGACAGGGCAACGCTGGTGCTGCAAGTCTCAGCCCAGTTTACCCATCGCGACGGCGACATCGGCCATGCGCACCGAAAAGGCCCACTCGTTGTCGTACCATGCCAGCACGCGCACCATCCGGTTTGCGACAACCATCGTTTGATCGGGCGCAAAGATCGAGCTGTGTTCGGTGTGGTTGAAATCGATCGATACCTTTTGTTCGGGATCATATGCCAGAACGCGGCTCATCGGGCCTTGGCTCGCGGCAAGCATTGCGGCGTTCACCTCGTCTACGGTCACGTCGCGCGATGCGCGAAAGGTCAGATCGACAGCGCTGACGTTCGGGGTCGGTACGCGCATTGCGGTACCGTCCAGCTTGCCCTTGAGGGCAGGCAGCACTTCGCCCAATGCGGCAGCAGCCCCGGTCGAGGTCGGAATAAGCGCCATTCCCGCGGCACGTGCACGGTACAAATCATCATGGCGGCGGTCCAGTGTCGGCTGATCGCCGGTATAGCTGTGGATCGTGGTCATGATGCCATATTCGATGCCGAATGCTTCATGCAGAACCTTTGCCAGCGGGGCCAGACAGTTGGTGGTGCACGACCCGTTCGAGATCATCGTGTCGGAGGTCTGCAAGTCGCCTTCGTTCACGCCGTAAACCACTGTACGGTCGACGTTTTTGCCTGGCGCTGACAGCAAAACGCGCTTGGCACCACGTTCAAGATGTACTTTTGCCTTGGTGCCGTCGTTGAATTTTCCGGTGCATTCCAGAACGACATCGCAGCCGTCCCAGTTCAACTCACGCATGTTGTAGGTCGACATGACTTCGATTGGGCCTTGGCCCAAGTCCAATGTGCCAGAGCCGATTTTGACTTCGTTTGGGAAACGCCCATGGACGGAATCGTATTTGATCAGATGTGCCGCACTCTCGATCGGGCCAGTGGCGTTGATGCGCACCACTTCGATGTCATCGCGCCCTGAAGCTGCGATATGAGAGAGGGTGCAGCGACCAATACGGCCAAATCCGTTAATACCAACTTTGATGGTCATGGCGCGTCCTTTGAGAAATGCGGTGACGTTGCGCGCTCTATAGCGTTAGGGCGCGGCTGTAAGAAAGGGGAAAAGGGAATAGTTTCCGTATGTTAGCGTTAACCTCTGATGTTAGCGGTAAATGTCACAGGGTCTTTGCCTTCGCGCGTCGCTGGGGTAGGCTGCTCAGGATATATTTGGAGAGTTGAGATGAGCGGTTTACTGGCGCTGTTGGATGATGTGGCGGCCATTGCCAAAGTGGCAGCGGCAAGTGTGGATGACGTGTTCGGCCAAGCGGCCAAGGCCAGTGCGAAAGCAGCAGGGGCTGTGATCGACGATGCGGCGGTCACGCCAAAATATGTGCATGGCTTCGAAGCGAACCGTGAATTGCCGATCATCTGGCGGATCACCAAGGGGTCGCTGAAGAACAAGCTGGTGTTCTTGCTTCCGGCGGGATTGCTGCTCTCGAACTTTGCGCCTTGGGCCATACCGCCGCTTTTGATGCTTGGCGGTGCCTATCTGTGTTTTGAAGGGGCCGAGAAGGTTGCCCATGCTTCGGGGATCGGCGGCGCGGGCCACGAGGATCACCCCGGCAAGAAAGAGGTGATCGAGGATCCCGCGCATCTGGAAGAGGAAAAGGCCCAAGGGGCAATCAAGACTGATTTCATCCTGTCCGCCGAGATCATGACGATTGTTCTGTCCAACCTCGCCGTGTCGAACTTCTGGACGGAGGCGGCGGCGCTGGCCGCGGCTGCTGTGATGATTACCGTCGCCGTTTACGGATCGGTGGCGTTGATCGTCAAGGCCGATGATGTCGGGCTTTACATGGCGAAAAACGGCAATCTCGGCCCCACGCGGGTGCTGGGGCGCGCGATTGTGCGTGGGATGCCGGGTTTTCTCAAGGCGCTGACAATTGTCGGTACGGCAGCGATGCTTTGGGTCGGCGGGTCGATCATCATCCACGGGATGGAGGAGTTGGGCTTTGGTGCGCTTGGACACTTTATCCACGATATTGCGGTCTCGATCGGTAATTTGGTGCCGTCTTATCGTGGTGCCGTTGAATGGATTGCCAAGGCTGCGATTGATGGCATTTTGGGGCTGGCTTTGGGCTTGCTGCTGATCCCTCTGGGCGAGAAAATTGTCACCCCCCTGTGGCGCGCCGTGTTCAACCGCAAAAAGAAAGACCCCGCAGCGGTCTAGCCATCTGCGGGGAACGGCGGGTTCGAACCCAACCCGTGAATTCGTCAGGTGCGGCGAATGTCTGGTTCACGTTTCACCCCTTCTGCGGTCCTTTGCAGAATAGAGCTGCGTGCTGCAACGGCACCATTTAATGCGCAGCGGTCTGATGTAGCACTACCTGAAAACGCAAAAGGGGGCCTGCGTGGCCCCCTTTTAAATCTCTCAAAATACGGCTGGGTTACAGCAGCGCCTTGGCTTTGTCGGCGACATTCTCGGCGGTGATGCCGAATTTTTCGAACAGCACGTCTGCCGGGGCAGAGGCACCGAAACGGTCCATGCCAACGAAATCAGCTTTGTTCCATTTGCCGCGCTCTCCGGTCAGCCAACGGTCCCAACCTTGGCGCACGGCGGCTTCGACACCGACGCGCACGGGGCCCGCAGGCAGAACCTTGCGGCGATAGCTCTCGTCTTGTGCGGCGAACAGCTCCATGCAGGGCATGGACACAACGCGGGTGCCGATGCCCTGTTCTTGCAGGATATCGCGCGCCTTGAGCGCAATCTCGACCTCAGAGCCGGTGGCGATCAGGATGACCTGACGTTTGCCTTCGGAATCGGCCAGCACATAGGCACCTTGTTCGGTCAGGTTCTTGTTCTTGTGCTCAAGCCGCACGGTCGGCAGCCCTTGTCGGGTCAATGACAAAACCGACGGGGTTTCTTTCGAGGTCAGCGCAATTTCCCACGCTTCGGCAGTTTCCACCGTGTCGGCGGGGCGGAAGACATAGGTATTTGGTGTTGCACGCGAAATCGCCAGATGCTCGACCGGCTGGTGGGTCGGGCCATCTTCGCCCAGACCGATGCTGTCATGGGTCATGACGAACACGGTTGGCACTTTCATCAATGCGGCCAAACGCATTGCCGGGCGGGCGTAATCGGTGAAACACATGAACGTGCCGCCGTAAGGGCGCACGCCGCCATGCAGCGCCATACCGTTCATCGCAGACGCCATGCCATGTTCGCGGATACCCCAATAGACATAACGCCCGCCACGGTTGTCGATGTCAAACACACCCAGATCCGCCGTCTTGGTGTTGTTCGATCCGGTCAGATCCGCCGACCCGCCGACAGTCTCGCTATACAACGGGTTCAACACTTCGAGCGTCTTTTCGCTGCTGGAACGGGTGGCCAGCTTTGGCGCGTTTTCCGACATCTGCTTTTTGAAGGCCTTTACCGTCGCACTCAGCTTTTTGGGTGCATCGCCTGCCAAGGCGCGGTTGAATTCCTCACGCTTGGTGCGCGACATCTCGTCGAAACGCGTTTCCCAGGCTTTGCGATCTTCGGCACCGCGGGCGCCAATCGCTTCCCATGCAGATTTGACATCGGCTGGGATATCGAAAGGGCCGCTTGTCCAGCCATAGGCTGCTTTCGCCTCGGCCATCTGGTCGGCATCCGTCAGGGCACCGTGGCCTTTGGAGGTATCCTGTGCCGCATGGCCAAGCGCGATATGCGTCTTGCAGGCGATCATCGAGGGCAGATCGGATTTGCGCGCCTCGGTCAGGGCTGCGTCGATTTCATCGGGGTTGTGGCCGTCGATCTCGATCACATGCCAACCCGCCGCTTTGAAACGCGCGACCTGATCAACGGTGTCGGACAAGCTCACAGGTCCGTCGATGGTGATGTTGTTATTGTCCCACATCATGATCAGCTTGCCCAGCTTGTGGCGGCCTGCAAGGGCGATCGCCTCGTGGCTGACGCCTTCCATCAAGCAACCGTCGCCCGCGATCACATAGGTAAAGTGGTCGACGATCTTTGGGCCATAATGGGCGCGCTGGATTTCTTCGGCCATCGCAAAGCCGACAGAGTTGGCGATGCCTTGACCCAATGGACCCGTGGTCGTTTCGATCGCATCGGCCAGAAAATTCTCGGGGGGGCCGGCGGTGCGCGCACCGATCTGGCGGAAATTCTTCAGCTCTTGGATCGGGAATTGCGCGTCACCCACCAGGTGCAGCAACGAATAGATCAGCATCGATCCGTGGCCGGCAGACAGAATGAAGCGGTCGCGGTCTGGCCACAGGGGGTTGGCCGCATCAAACTTCAGGTGCTTTTCAAACAACACCGTGGCGACGTCCGCCATGCCCATCGGCATACCCGAGTGGCCGGAATTGGCAGCAGCGACAGCGTCCAACGTCAGGGCGCGAATGGCGGTCGCTTTGGACCAATGCTCGGGATTTGCTTTCGCAAGGGCGTTTAGATCCACGGTGCAGCTTCCTTATAAGGGGGAGAGTATGTTTTGCCGGATCAATACCAGCCACCCTGCAAAGATCAAGTGCAAGCGCATCCAGGCAGAAAGCTGCATCAATAGCCCGTCCCAAGGTGTTGTTCTTAAAGGGGCAGTAATTCGCGCAGGGTTTAGGTAGGATTGTCGGCAACAGCGTTGACCAGCGATTCGATGCTTGGCAGACTGCGAAAAACGATTTGCGAGGAATAAAGGCAATGAGCGACATAGAAGAATTGCAAGGCCGCATCCTTGCCGCCATGGAACGCGCATCGCGTGGGCTTGAAAAACTTGCGGTCGCCAAGGAGGAAGGCCCCGATCTTTCGCAAGAACTGGATGAGGAACGCCTTGCCAACGCGCAACTGACCGAGCGTGTCAAAACGCTCAAGCAGCGCCTTGAGACCGAAACGGCCGAGGTGCAGGCAAAACTGGACGCCGCCGAGGCGCAACTGGCACAGTCAGCAGATGGCCAAAGCCGGATTGCAAAGCTGGATGTCGAGTTGCAAAGGGTGCGCCGCGCCAATGCGCAACTGTCCGAAGCCTGCGCTGCCCTGCGCGCCGCGAACGAGAAAGGCGTCGGAGAACCGCACCTGATCAACAAGGCGATGTTGGCTGAACTTGATGCTTTGCGCGCCGCCCGTGCCGCCGATATCGCAGAGACTGATGCAATACTATCCGCACTCACCCCCCTTGTTGCCGCCGCGCAGGAGAACGCCTGATGCCCGAAGTCACCATTTCCATTGGCGGTCGCCAGTTTGAAGTTGCCTGCCAGGAGGGCGAAGAAAGCTATCTGCACGCCGCAGCCAAGATGCTTGATGACGAGGCCCAGATCCTGTCCGATCAAGTGGGCCGCATGCCCGAAGCGCGGATGCTTTTGATGGCGGGCCTTTTGCTGGCCGACAAAACCGCCAGTGTCGAAGATAAAATCACAGAGTTGCGCGCCGAACTTACAGAACGGGAGGCCGAACTGTCGGGCCTGCGCAACGTGGTGGTTGAACCCGAACGCATCGAGGTTGCCGTGATCCCACAATCGGTAAACGACGGTCTGGCCGAAATGGCAGCCCGCGCCGAGGCATTGGCCCAAGAGATCGAGGATAAGGCGGCAGGTTAAGGGGGACGTTTTTCAGCGGCGTCTTCAACTGTAGCTTGAAGACGCCGCGTCCCTTAACCCGGCTGGTCGTCGTCGCTGCCGCGGCATCACCCTTGGGCGAACCCCACATAAGCGGCATAGGCAACCAGAAACGCGATCCCAACGCCGCGCCCAATCACGGGGCGTTTCAGCAAAAGCGCTGTAATCAGCAGCGAGACCACGATCATGACAGGCAGATCGAAGGTCAGGAAACGGTCTGCAACAGGGATCGGCTGGATGATCGCGGTGATCCCGAGAATCCCCAGCACGTTAAAGATGTTGGACCCGATGACATTGCCAATCGCAATCTCGGACTGACGCCGGATGGCCGCGATGACGGAGGTCGCCAGTTCCGGCAAAGATGTCCCGATTGCAACAATGGTCAGCCCGATGAACGCCTCTGACAGGCCGGCACCGCGCGCGATTGACACGGCACCATCCACCAAAAACCGCGCCCCGAAGATCAGTGCGACAAGTCCAGCAAGAACCCAAAGCATGGCAATGATCGCAGAGGGCGGATTCTCTTCGGGCGACATGTCGTCAGCCGCATCGCCGGGCCTCAGATAAGCTGACGCCAGATAGGCGATCAGCCCGACCAACAGCACCGCACCTGCAAACCTGCCGATCTCTCCAAGCATGAATATCGGCACCAAAGCCACCGATGCGGCGATCATAACGCCGGTATCGCGCCGCAAAGTGCTGCCAGACACACGGATCGGCCAGACAAGCGCAGTGATCCCCATGATCAGCAGAATGTTGGCGATGTTTGACCCGACGATATTGCCGACGGCAATATCAGGCACACCGCGCCAAGCTGCATTGACGGACACCAGCAGTTCTGGCGTCGAGGTGCCGAAGCCTACGACCGTCAAGCCAATCAAAAGCGGCGACATCGACAAACGCCGCGCAATGCCGACACTGCCGCGCACCAGCGCTTCACCGCCTAGAAACAGGCATAGCAGCCCGACCGCAACGTATATGTAATCCAAGATAATTTCTCCAAGGCAGCAAGCCCGCCCGCGCCACAGATAGGGATCGGGGGGTAGCCCATCCAAGGGTCCGAAACACGAGCCCCAAAATAAATCTGTGATGAAAATTTTTTCCGGTGATCAGGGTAAATAAGCGGGTCTTGGCCTACGTCTGGCCAAGCCAAGCTATCGTACCTTCACCGCGTCCTGCAAAGGATCAAAAGGGCTGGCGCACTGTATCGGCCAGCCCTTTGCCAAAAATCAAACGTTGGCTTCGCGAATCTTTTCAGCGGCGTCTTTGTCGAATTTCACACCATTTTCAGTCAACAACGTGTCCAACTCGCCCGACATGGTCATCTCGGTGATGATGTCACAGCCACCGACGAATTCACCTTTGACGTAAAGTTGCGGCACTGTCGGCCAGTCCGAAAAATCCTTGATGCCTTGGCGCAATTCTTCGTCGGCCAAGACATTCACGTCGGCAAATTCGACCTCCATATAATTCAGCACACCTACCACGCGGCTTGAGAAACCGCATTGTGGCATGGATTTCGTTCCCTTCATAAACAGCACAACGTCGTTGGCGGTAATGGTCTCTTTGATTTGTGTCGCTGCGTCGGTCATTTTGATTTGTCCTTTGGTATAAAGCGTTTGGCGTATTGTTGCGGGTCTTTGGGGATGCGGTAGGTGGTCTGGTGACCCCCGCCGCCACCGCCAGAGTGATAGGTTGTTTCGATCTCGTGAAAGCCCTTGCCGGGCTTTGATCCACGTTCTGTCCCGCGGGTATGGCGCAGGGCTTGCAAGCCCCGCAAAACCGCCACTATCAGCACCAAAACGCTTAGGATCACCACAAGGGTCATGTCCATGGGATCAGTCCGGTGCCTTGGTGGTCAGGGCCAGCGCATGCAACTCTCCGCTTGATCCGTCCATCTTGCCCTTGAGGGCGGCATAGACGGCACGTTGTTGTTGCACACGGTTCTTGCCGCGAAAGCTTTCATCGATGACCATGGCGGCCATGTGCACGCCGTCATTGCCCTGCACCTCGATTTTGGCGTCGGGAAATGTCTCGCGCAGAAGGTCTTCGATATCGCTGGCTTGCATTGGCATGGTGCGGCTCCGTTCACTCTGTTTAGCCCAAGATGTAGTAGTGCAGGCGGCGGCGTGCAAGTTATCTCATTGAGCGCGTGCCGCCGACGCACTACATAAAGTCCAAAGCAGCCGCACCGGACGCAAAGGGGATCATGACCATGGACATCTTTGAGGACGCACCAGAGCGTGCCTATGCATGGGCGCAGGCCGGACGCGGGGCCGCGTTGGCCACCGTGATCGAGACATGGGGATCCGCTCCGCGACGTGTCGGCGCACAGTTGGCAATTTCAGGCGACGGTGAAATGCAAGGCTCGGTTTCGGGCGGGTGCGTAGAAGGTGCCGTGGTGGTCGAGGCGCTTGAGGCGCTGGAAGAGGGCACCTCGCGGGTGTTGGAATATGGCGTCAGCGATGGCGACGCTTTTGCCGTGGGCTTGGCCTGCGGTGGTAAAATCCGTGTGCTGGTGGAACCCATCGGGGAAAAGGGCATGCCGTTCGATATCCTGTCCGATCTCGTCAAGGCCCGCGCCGCCCGCGCGCCTGTGGGGTATCAGGTGTCGCTGAGTGGCGGTTCGGCGCAATTGGTCACCAAAGGCTATGACACCCGGTTTCGGATGGACCGCTCCGGCGTTGAAGAAGACGGCGATATCTTCGTGGCGATCCACAACCCGCCGCTGAGACTGGTGATAGTGGGGGCCGTTCATATCGCGCAGGCTTTGGCACCGATGGCGCAGATCGCAGGATTTGATGTGGTCGTCATTGACCCGCGCGAGGCGTTCGGCTCTCAAGCGCGGTTTCCCGATGCCAGTGTGATCAACGACTGGCCTGATGCCGCGATGACGCAAGTGGGCGTCGATACGCGCAGCGCCGTGGTGTTGCTGACCCATGACCCCAAGCTCGACGATCCCGCGCTGCACATCGCGCTGCGCTCAGATGCGTTCTACATCGGCGCTTTGGGATCAAAACGGACACATGCCTCGCGGGTCGAGCGGCTGGAAGCGGCTGGATTCAGCGCTGAGGACATCGCACGGATCGCCGCTCCGGTTGGGCTGGATATCGGGGCCTCCGGCCCGCCGGAGATTGCAGTGTCGATTATGGCGCAGATCTTACAAGGCCTGAGAAAACCGTGAAATTCGGCAAGGTCCCTACGAAAGATGCAGGCGGCGCGCTTTTGGCCCATTCTGTAGCACTGCCCAAAGGGCGTCTGCGCAAGGGGCTGCGCCTTGACGGCGCCCATATCGACCAGCTTCTGGCGGCCGGGGTGGATGAAATTACCGTCGCGCAGTTGGCGGCGGGCGATGTGGACGAAAACACCGCCGCTGCGCAATTAGCCCAAGCGTTGCTGGCCGATCATCCGCATCTGAGCCAGACGAAACCCTTTACAGGGCGCGTCAACCTGCTGGCTGATGGGCCAGGGGTCGCGGTGCTGGATGTCAAGGCGCTTGAGGCTGTAAACAGTGTGCATCCGATGATCACGCTGGCAACCGTGCCTCCGTTCCAGCAGATGGCATCCGGTGGCATGGTCGCAACGATCAAAATCATTTCCTACGCCGTAGATCAGTCCGATCTGGCCAGTGCCTGCGCCGCCGGTCGGGGGGCGATCCGGCTGGCGAACCCTCAGCTGTCGGACGCCACCTTGATCATCACCGAGATCGAGCGCGGGGCCGGGGACAAGGGCCGCGAGGCCATTGCGGACAGGCTGACAGCCCTGAATGTCACTTTGAAGAAAGTGGTCATGGTGCCGCATAAAACCCCTGCGTTGCGCGATGCGATCACGGCTGCGGACACGTCGCTGATTCTGATCCTCACCGGCTCGGCCACCTCGGATATTGACGATGTCGCGCCGTCGGCATTGCGTGACGCGGGCGGGCAGGTGGCGCGCTTTGGGATGCCCGTTGATCCGGGCAATCTTCTGTTTCTGGGCAATCTGGGTGAAAAACACGTGATAGGTCTGCCAGGCTGTGCGCGCTCGCCGGCGCTGAACGGGGCTGATTGGGTGTTGTCGCGGGTGATCTGCGGGATCGAGGTTACGCCCGCCGACATCGCTGGCATGGGCGTGGGCGGGTTGCTCAAGGAAATTGCGACACGGCCTCAACCCCGCCGCGGCTAGACCCTTGGCCAGTAATAACCGCTAATTTTCGCGCAATATCATGCAACTTCCTAAGCTCACGGAAAATTTCTGTTCTCAATGGCTCGGTGGCATGCTTAACTCCGGCAACAGGATCAAGAATACCTTAGGGAGGATATCTATGACACAGGTCAAAATGACCGTGAACGGCAAGACCGCGTCTGGCGACGTGGAAGGCCGCACGCTTCTGGCATCATTCTTGCGCGAAGACCTCGGACTGACGGGCACCCATATTGGCTGCGACACCAGCCAGTGCGGTGCGTGCGTTGTGCATGTGAACGGTGAAGCGGTCAAAGCCTGTACAATGCTGGCAATCGAAGCCGACGGCGCAGACGTCAAGACGATCGAGTCGGTTGCCAATGCGGATGGGTCGCTGAACGTGATCCAGCAGGCGTTCCAGGACCACCACGGCCTGCAATGCGGGTTTTGCACCCCAGGTATGGTGATGTCAGCGACCGCCTTGTTGAAGGACAACCCAAAACCGACCGAGCATGAAGTGCGCGAATACCTTGACGGCAATATTTGCCGCTGCACCGGCTATCACAATATCATCAAGGCGATCATGGCAGCATCCGGTCAGGACGTCAGCGCATTGGCCGCTGAGTAATATACGCGGCCTGCGCTTCTTGCTCAACGGGAGAGTGGGGGGAGGCGCGGGCGAGAACAAGAAACGACGTATCCCTTTGGTCGGGTGGCGTCACTCCGATAAAAATGAACCAACGAATGCGACGGTGCCCATAGGCGCACCACCATAGGGAGGAATAATTATGCCAAAGGATGGCGGAATTGGTGCCAGCAGCAAGCGGCGCGAAGACATCCGGTTTTTGACCGGCGAAGGCAATTACACCGACGATATCAACCTGCGCGGACAGGCCTATGTGTTCTTTCTGCGCTCGGATATCGCGCATGGCACGCTGAACTCGGTCGATACCTCGGCGGCGCAAAGCATGCCCGGTGTCGTCAAGATTTTCACGGGCGCTGATTTTGAAGCGGTCGGATCGATCCCCTGCGGCTGGCAGGTGACGGACAAGCATGGCGAAGTCATGCAAGAACCGCGCCACCCCGTTCTGGCCCATGGCAAAGTGCGCCATGTCGGCGAACCGATTGCGGCCGTTGTTGCGGAATCGCTGGCCGAAGCGCGCGATGCGGCCGAGGCAATCGTGGTCGACATTACCGATCTGCCCGCCGTCATCGACATGAAGGAAGCCGTCAAGGAAGGCGCACCAAAGGTTCACGACGATCTGACGTCTAACCTGTGCTACGACTGGGGCTTTGTCGAAGAAAACAAGGGTGCCGTTGACAAGGCGTTCGAAGAAGCCGCCCACGTCACCACGCTCGAGTTGGTCAACAACCGTCTTGTCGCCAACCCGATGGAGCCGCGTGTCGCTGTCGGCGATTATGCCCGTGGGACTGGCGATCACACGCTTTATACCACCTCGCAAAACCCCCACGTGATCCGTCTGCTGATGGGCGCTTTCGTTCTGGGCATCCCCGAACACAAGCTGCGCGTTGTGGCCCCCGATGTGGGCGGCGGTTTCGGCACGAAAATCTTCCATTATCAGGAAGAAGCTTTTGTGACGTTTGCCGCCAAGGCCTGCAACCGTGCGGTCAAGTGGACATCCAGCCGATCAGAAGCGTTCATGTCGGACGCCCATGGCCGCGACCACGTCACCAAAATTCAGATGGCACTGGACAAGGACAATAATTTTACCGCTTTGCGCACAGATACTTACGCAAATATGGGGGCCTACCTGTCCACCTTCGCGCCTTCGGTTCCCACATGGTTGCACGGCACGCTGATGGCGGGCAACTACAAGACGCCGCTGATTTATGTGAACGTCAAGGCCGTGTTCACCAACACGGTTCCAGTCGATGCCTACCGTGGCGCTGGCCGCCCCGAGGCAACGTATCAGCTGGAACGGCTGGTCGATAAATGCGCACACGAGTTGGGCGTCGATCCGATTGCCCTGCGCCGCCAGAACTTCATCATGGAATTCCCCTATGCCACGCCCGTGGCCGTGGAATATGACACCGGCGACTACGTGGCGACGATGGACAAGCTGGAAGAGATTTGCGACATCGCGGGCTTTGCTGCGCGGCGCAAGGCGTCCGAGGCCAAAGGCAAGCTGCGGGGTTTCGGCGTAAACTGCTATATCGAGGCATGCGGCATCGCGCCGTCGAACCTTGTCGGTCAGTTGGGTGCGCGTGCGGGTCTGTACGAATCAGCGACGGTGCGGGTCAATGCGACCGGTGGTCTGGTCGTGATGACCGGTTCGCATAGCCACGGTCAGGGCCATGAGACAGCCTTCCCGCAGGTAATCGCCGAGATGATCGGCATCCCCGAGGATATGATCGAGATCGTGCATGGCGATACGGCCAACTCGCCGATGGGCATGGGCACCTACGGCTCGCGTTCGCTTGCGGTTGGTGGATCTGCCATGGTGCGCGCGACCGAAAAGATCATTGCCAAGGCCAAGAAGATCGCGTCGCACCTGCTGGAAGCGTCAGAGGGCGATATCGAGCTGAAAGACGGTGCGTTCAGCGTTGCGGGCACGGATAAATCCGTCGCTTGGGGCGATGTGACTTTGGCCGCTTATGTGCCGCACAACTATCCGCTCGAGGACATCGAGCCCGGTCTGGAAGAGACGGCATTCTATGATCCGTCAAACTTCACCTACCCCTCAGGTGCCTATGCCTGCGAGGTCGAACTTGACCCGGAAACAGGTCAGGTCACGATCGAGCGGTTCTCGGCGGCGGATGACTTTGGCAACATCGTCAACCCGATGATCGTGACAGGACAGGTACATGGTGGTCTGGCGCAAGGCATTGGTCAGGCGCTGATGGAAAACTGTACTTACGACAGTGACGGCCAGTTGCTGAGCGCATCCTATATGGATTACGCAATGCCGCGTGCCAGTGATCTGCCGTTCTATACGGTTGACCATTCCTGCCAGACGCCCTGCACACATAACCCCTTGGGTGTGAAAGGCTGTGGCGAGGCAGGCGCGATCGGATCGCCACCGGCTGTGGTTAATGCGGTCTTGGATGCGATGCGGTCGGGCGGCAAGGATGTCGGGCACATTGACATGCCCGTGACGCCAGCGCGTGTCTGGGCCGCCATGAACAGCTGATTTGAGAGGACGGGAGTGGGGGCCAGCCCCCACACCCCCGGAGTTTACTTGGCAAAATGAAGAAGAGAGCAGAGGCTTTTGGCACACTCTCTTACCGGAAGGACGTAAGATGTATAATTTTGACGTGGAAAAACCAAGCAGCATCGCGGATGCGGTCAAGGCCTTGGGGCGCGACGAGGCGCAGCCGATGAGCGGTGGCCAGACCTTGATCCCGACGCTGAAGGCGCGGTTGGCGATGCCATCGGTTCTGGTATCGCTCCTGGGGATCGAAGAGATGCAGGGCATCTGCACCGATGATGATGGCCGTGTTTGCATCGGTGGCGGGACGGTGCACGCGACTGTCGCACGCGAGCTCAAGGATCAGTATCCGGCTTTGGCCAGTCTTGCGGCACGGATCGGTGATCCGGCGGTGCGCAACCGTGGTACGATCGGTGGCTCGGTTGCCAATAATGATCCGTCGGCCTGTTATCCGGCGGCTGTTCTGGCCAGTCGCGCGACGATCAAGACGAATGCCCGCGAAATATCCGCTGATGACTATTTCCAAGGCATGTTCGCGACCGCGCTTGAAGAGGGCGAGATCGTCACGGAAGTGAGATTCCCGGTGCCCGAAAAGGCGCATTACGAAAAATTCATCCAGCCTGCCTCGCGCTTTCCGCTGGTCGCTGTTTTTGTCGCGAAGTTCAGCGACGGGGTGCGGGTTTCTGTCACAGGCGCGTCCGAAAACGGAGTTTTCCGCTGGACCGAAGCCGAGACCGCGTTGTCCGCCAACTTTAGCGCCGATGCGATTGCAGGCCTTAAAGTCGATGGCAGCAGCATGATCAGCGATCTGCATGGCTCTGGCGATTACCGCGCGCATCTGACCGGGGTGATGACCAAGCGGGCCGTTATTGCACTAGGCTGATTTCACTTACTTTTATGGGTTGGAAGGCCGTCTTTGGGAAACCGAAGGCGGCTTTCCGCCGTTTCGATTATGTCGCTGGAACGAACTGACACTCTACGGGTTTGATCATAAGCGCTGCCCGAACGGCGTTCTTTGGTAATACCTTAAGGATATGAAATGTTTAGACTTCTGAAATCAACGACATCGTTGACCATGTGTGTAGCGCTGGCGTTGCCTACGGGCGGCTTCGCGCAAACCTCTGCTGCCGTATGTGCCGCGCAAGGCGAAGAGATCGTGTTCCCTTGTGTTTTGCCCGATGGAACCGAGGTGGTTGACGCTGAGCAACTGAGCCAATTGACGGAAGATGCGGCCACCGGCGCTCTTGAGGCAATTTCGCCAGACACGCCAGTCGTTGATGACGCACAAGCCGCCGCCGATGCGGAAGCTGCTGCTGATGCACAGGCTGCTGCGGATGAGGCTGCAATTGCTGATCAAATTGCTGCTGATGCAGAGGCCAAGGCCGCTGCCGATGAACAAGCCGCTGCCGATGAACAAGCCGCTGATGCACAGGCTGCTGCTGACGCACAGGCCGCTGCTGACGAACAAGCTGTTGCTGATGCGCAGGCTGCTGCCGATGCACAGGCCGCTGCTGACGAACAAGCTGCTGCCGATGCGCAAGCTGCCGATGCGCAAGCGGCAGCTGATGAAGCTGCAATTGCTGATCAAATCGCTGCGGATGCAGAGGCCAAGGCCGCTGCCGATCAGGCCGCCGCAGCGCAGGAGGAAGCACCAGTTGCTGATCCCGCACTGGCAGAACAAGCCGAGGCAGCCCCCACGCCAGAGGCTCAAGCCGAAGTTGCGCCAACTGAGGCACCAAAGACCGAAGAACAGATTGCCGCCGAACTTGCTGATCAGCAAGAAGCCGAAGAGTTGCGTCAAGAACAGCGGGCTGCTGACGCCGCAGCCGCAGCAGAGTCGGCTGCCGCCGCTGACAGTGGCACGGCCGAGGCACAGGTCGAGACTGAGGCAGTGACCGCCGAGCAAACCCGCAGTTCGGACGAGGAGTTCGAAACCAACGTGACCGGTCAGGCGGCTGTTGCAGCAGCCCCCGAAGAGGACAAGGGTCTGAGCAAGTTTGAAAAGGCACTGCTGCTGGGACTTGGCGCTGTCGCTGTCGGGGCCGTGCTGAAGAATGGCTCTAAAGTTGTCAGCAATTCGGGTGACCGCCTTGTTGTGGAAGATCCAAACGGCGACTTGCGCGTGCTGAAAGACGATGATGCCTTGCTTCGTCAAGCGGGTGACCAAGTCCGCCGCGAGACCTTTGATGATGGATCGGCTCGAACCACTGTCACCAAACCTGATGGCAGCAAGGTCGTTACCATTCTGGGCCGTGACGGTACCGTCTTACGCCGGATCAATGTTGACGCGCAGGGCAACGAATATGTCCTGTTCGATGATACCCAGGCCGAGCGCCGCGTGGTGGTAAGTGAATTGCCACGTGTCGAGCAAAGAAACTCTCTTGCCAGCCAGCAAAACGAAGAGGCCTTGCGCCAATCGCTTGAAACCCAATTGCGTGGAGAGCAGGCGCAGCGGTTCTCCTTGCGTCAGGTCCGGGATATCAGACAGGTCCGTGCGCTGGCCCCTGAAGTGGAATTGGACGCGGTGCGCTTTGCGACCGGCTCCGCTGCCATTCGTCCTGAACAGGCGCGTGCCTTGGCAAAAATCGGCACCGCGATCAGTAATGCGATCAGTAATGATCCGCGCACCGTTATCTTGGTCGAAGGGCACACGGACGCGGTTGGCAGTGCAAGCTATAACTTGGCGCTGTCTGACCGTCGCGCCGAAACAGTTGCACTGGCGTTGACGGAGTATTTCAATGTGCCACCGGCAAACCTGATCACCCAAGGCTACGGCGAGGGTGCGCTGAAGGTAGAAACTTTGACAGACGAGCCTGCGAACCGTCGGGCCGTTGTGCGTAATATTACGAGCCTGCTGCAGTAACGAACGCAGCCCCTATCAACGAAAAACGCCCCCGCGATCTGATCGCGGGGGCGTTTTTATGTGGACGTCACTGAAGACGATGAGAGGTGCTTACTTGTTCGGCATCGGGCCGATCAGCATGACCATTTGACGGCCTTCCATCTTTGGAAAGTTCTCAACGCGGCCAACCTCTTTGGTGTCTTCTGAAACACGCTCCAGCAATTCACGGCCAAGGTTCTGGTGGGCCATCTCGCGGCCCCGGAAACGCAGCGTGATCTTTACCTTGTCGCCATTGTCCAGGAACTTGAACACGTTACGCATCTTGACCTGATAGTCATTGGTATCTGTGTTCGGTCTGAACTTGACCTCTTTGATCTCGATGATCTTTTGCTTTTTGCGCGCTTCGGCTTCGCGCTTTTGCGTCTCGTATTTGAATTTGCCAAAATCCATGATCTTGCACACGGGCGGATTGGCATTGGGCGAAATTTCAACAAGGTCAAGCCCGGCCTCGTTCGCCATTTCCATGGCGCGTTCCGGTGTCACGACGCCGGCGTTTTCGCCGTCTGCGCCAATGAGGCGAATTTCGTTAGAGCGGATATTCTCGTTAATGCGCGGGCCGGTGTCTCTTTGTGGCGGCGCGTTATGTGGTCTGCGAGCGATGATGAACGTCCTTTGATTGTTCCTGAATCTCGAGCCTTGAAGGTAAACCTGCTAGGGTCCTTCTTCAAGCCGCAAAATGGGGTCTTTGGGGGCAAAAATTGTCGATTTAGCCTTGTAACTGTATATTCCACGGCGCATCTGGAGTTTTATGAGCACATAAGTTAGGTGCATCACCAAGATACTCACGTTCAAAAGGACCAAGATACCATGAAAAACCTTATCTGGATTATCGTTGCGGCTGTGATCGCAATCGGGGGATACATGCTGTATTCCGGCCAGTCTGTCCAGGAAATCGCAACAGAAGCCGCTGACGCAGTGAATGCGCCTGAGGCCCTTGAAAGTGCCACTGCTGCAGTCGGTGAGGCGGTTGAAGCGACGGAAGGTGCTGTTGCAAAAGCCGTTGACGCCACAGCCGAAGCCGCAGCCAATGCAACCGAAGCCGCCTCCGAAGCGGCATCTGACGCCGCTACAGCAGTTTCTGAAACAGCGACAGCAGCTACAGATTCAGCTTCCGAAGCTCTGGATGCGATGACAGACACGGCAAGCGAAGCGGCAGACGCTACAGCCGAGACCGCATCTGAGGCAGCGACAGCTGCCACCGAGACAGCAACCGCTGCTATGGACGCAACCTCTGAGGCTGCATCTGACGCGGCCACAGCCGTGACAGACACCACCGAAGGCTCTGCAATCGAGCCTGTCGAGCAGGCCGAAGCAAATGTCGAAGCGCCTGTTGTGACTGCCGAAGCGGATGCAACTGTCGACATGGCGGACGCGACACCACAAGAGCTGACAACCGTTGAAGGGTTCGACCTTGAGAAGGTTCAGACGATGATTGACGAGTCGAACTTGCCAGACATGCAAAAGACCTTGTTCAACCGTGGTTTGGCAGCTGCCAGCGACAACCCCGAAGCGTTGCAGTCGATCCTTGGACGCGTGCGGGATGCACTGAACCTCTGATCCTCAAGGATCACCGGGTAAAAATAAAACCGCGCCTTCGCAAGAGGGCGCGGTTTTTTCATGTCTGAAAGTGCTTGAAGGCTAGCCGACAAACGCCTTTTCAACAACGTAATGCTTGGGATCAGAGTTGGCCCCTTCTTCAAGCCCGAACCCTTCAAGGACCTCTTTGATATCCTTGTTGAAATCCAGACTGCCGCAAACCATGCCGCGATCGGTGTCAGCGGTGAGGCCATCGATGCCAAGGTCGGCAAAGACCGTGCCGTCTTGCAGCAGCGTGGTGATCCGCCCCATCTTCGGGCTTTGTTCGCGGGTTGTGGTAGGATAATAGATGATCTTGTCCAGATTTTCCGAGCCCAGCAGTTCCTGCATCATCTCATCGGCCTTGATGCCTTCGATCAGGCTGCGGCTATAGTCCAGCTCGGCGACATCGCGTGTCGTATGGGTGACGATGATCTGATCGAAATTCTCGTAGGTTTCTGGATCGCGCAGGATCGAGGCAAAGGGCGCAAATCCAGTACCTGTGGCAAACAGCCAAAGCCGCTTGCCCGGCAACAGCGCGTCATGAACAAGCGTCCCGACAGGCTTGGGCCGCAAGATAATCTCGTCTCCGGGCTGGATGTGTTGCAGCTTCGAGGTAAGCGGTCCGTCCTGAACCTTGATAGAATAGAACTCCAACGCGTCATCCCAAGACGGCGAGGCAATGGAATAAGCGCGCAACAGCGGCTTTTGTTTGCCAGTCTTTGGATCCCTATCACCCATCAAGCCGATCATGACAAATTCGCCAGACCGGAACCGCAACGACGCGGGCCGCGTCACCCGGAAGGAAAACAAGCGGTCCGTCCAGTGTTTTACGGAAAGAACAGTCTGCGCGTCGGGCAGGGTGGGGATGGGGCGGGCGTCGGTTTGGGTCACTGTTGTCTGCTCGGTCATGGTTTCATCGACAGGCACAAGCCTGCCGTCCTTTGTATAGGGGCAAGATGGGGGGCAGTAAAAGGGCGCAGTTAGCCGCGAAGCCGCGACTGATAGTCATGCGCCTGCCAGTTTGCACGGGCCAGCCATTGATCTTGTGGCTGGCGGGCGGCCAGATCGTGGGAGACTTCAACCTCGTCAAACCCAGCACGCCGGGCCATCGCATATTGATCGGCCAGCACATGCCCGAAGGCGCGCAGCTGCCCGGTGTATCCGCGCAGCCGCAACCCCTGGGCAATGGTAAAGCCGCGCCCGTCCGCAAAGCTGGGAAAATCCACGCGGATCATCTTGAGCGCATCATTCAGAGGAATATCGTCAACCTGAGCGTCTGAAGGAACGTTAAGCGCCACCGCATCATTCGCGGTGCCCAAAGGGCTGTAGCCGTGGGTCCAATGATCCGCGACAAAGCCTTTGTCAGTGATAAGCTGGGTCATGTCTGTGCTCCTTTTCGGACCATCTTGCCATCGACAAAATGGATACCACATTCTTCTTTTTGCGTGTTCCGCCAGCGCCCTGCGCGGGGGTCTTCGCCGGGCTGCACCTTGGATGTGCAGGGCGCGCAACCGATGCTGGGATAGCCCTTTGCGACCAAGGGATGGCGAGGCAGGCGGTTCTCGGCGATATAGTCGGCCACGTCGCTGGCCTGCCAATGGGCCAGTGGATTGACCTTGATCCTTGCTGGTGCGTTTGCCGGTGTTTCGACCTCGAAAAACGGCAAGGAGGCGCGGGTGCCCGATTGAAATCGTTTGCGTCCGGTGATCCAGCCATCGAACCCCTCAAGCGCGGCTTGCAGGGGGGCTGTCTTGCGAAAGGCGCAGCAGGCGTCGGGATTGCGCTGGTGCAACAGCCCGTCAGGATCTTTTTCCACGATATCTTGCGCGCGTAGGGTCTGGACATTGCGCAGGCCCAGCCTTTCGCTCAGCTCTTGCTGATACACCAAGGTTTCGGCAAACAGCATTTCAGTGTCGATGAAGATCACCGGAAGATCGCGTTTCACCATCGCGGCCACATGCAGCAATGCCACAGATTCCGCGCCAAAGCTGGAAACCAGCGCAAGATTTGGCACGTGCGCGACCGCTGCACGCAGCACATCACTGGCGCTATGGTGCCGCAGGCTGTCGTTGAGACGCTCGACCTGATGGGTCAGCGCTGTAACGCGATCCGGCCCTTCGGGGAGGATTTTTTGTCCATTTGGAATGAGGGTATCACGCGGCATTTGCACGGGCTTCCGGGTAGAGAGCGGCTTTGAACGGTGCAAGGCCGAGGCGGCGGTAGGTCTGCAAGAAGGTTTCGGACGGATCTTGGCGCAGGTCGAGATAGCCGAAAACCAAACGTTCAATGGCCGGGATGATTTCGTTTGCGGCAAAGCCGGGCCCTGCGCGTTCGCCAATCGCGGCGTCCTCGGTCCCGTCACCCCCAAGCGTGATCTGGTAGTTTTCCACACCTGCGCGGTCGAGCCCAAGGATGCCGATATGGCCCACATGGTGGTGACCACAGGCATTGATGCAGCCTGAGATCTTGATCTTCAGCGGGCCGACTTCGTGTTCCAGCTTCAGCTCATCAAAGCGGGTCGCGATCTCCTGAGCGATCGGGATGGAACGGGCCGTCGCAAGCGCGCAATAGTCCATGCCGGGGCAGGCGATGATATCACTGATCAGACCGATGTTTGCGGTAGCAAGGCCCGCGGCTTTCAATGCCGCGTGCAAGGCAGGCAGATCGGCGCGGTGGACATGGGGCAAGATCACGTTCTGCTCATGGCTGATGCGCAACTCGTCATGGCCATATCGCGCCGCCAAATCAGCCATCACGCGCATTTGCCTGGACGTGGCATCGCCCGGTGTTGCGCCATGGGCCTTGAGGCTGATCGACACGATTGCGTAGCCGGGCGCGCGGTGGTCTGCGAGGTTCGTATCAGCCCAAGAGCGGAATATCGCATCGCTGTCATAGGCTTGCGTATACGCATCAAGCGGCGCGGTGCGGAACACCGGGCTTGCGAAATCCGCTTCGATCCGGGCCAAGATTTGCTGGTCCACGCCTGTGAACTGTGGGCGGATCAGCGCATAGCGCGCGTCGACACGGGCGCGAATGTCTTCGATTCCGTTCTCGTGAACGGTGATCTTGATCCGCGCTTTGTATTTATTGTCGCGCCGTCCCAACAGGTTGTAGACCGAAACGATTGCTTCGAGCGTGGGCAGCAAATCTTCACTTGCGACGAAATCATAAAGCACTTTGCCGATCATGGGCGTGCGGCCAAGGCCGCCGCCAACGATGACTTCGAAACCCTGCTGGCCGTCACGATCAACGATGCGCAGGCCGATATCATGGGCTTTGATCACAGCGCGGTCATGCGGCGAACCCGACACTGCGACCTTGAACTTGCGCGGCAGGAACTGGAATTCGGGGTGATCTGTCGACCATTGACGGATCAACTCGGCCACGGGGCGCGGATCGGCAACCTCGTCAGCGGCAGCACCAGCGAAATGGTCGGCCGTCACGTTGCGGATCGTGTTGCCGGAGGTCTGGATGGCGTGCATGTTCACCTCGGCCAAGGCGTCCAGCATGTCGGGAACATCGCGCAACTTTGGCCAGTTGTACTGGATGTTCTGACGCGTGGTGAAATGGCCATAGCCCCTGTCCCACTTGTCCGCGATATCCGCCAGCTTGTGCATTTGCGCGCCGTTCAGCGTGCCGTAAGGGATCGCGACCCGCAGCATATAGGCGTGCAGTTGCAGATAGAGCCCGTTCATCAGGCGCAGCGGTTTGAATTCATCCTCGGTCAGGGAGCCGTCGATGCGGCGTTCAACCTGAGCACGGAATTGCGTGTTGCGTTCTGCGATGAACGCGTCGTCAAATTCGGTATAGCTGTACATTACAGGGTCTCCTGTTTGCCGTGTGCGTAGTTTGACGGTCCTTTCGCGCGGAAGGCCTCGCGGAAATGAACCGGTCGGGGCAGGGGATCGGGGTCGACCTCGGCCAGATAGACACCCACGACCAGATCGGTCTGCTGGCTTGCGTCAATCATGCGCAGGTCTGCGTCTGCCTCGTCGGTCAGCACCTCGGCCTGCGCCAGATCGCGGGTCCAGCCGGTGCCCGTTTGATAGATCACGTCGCCTTCCAGCAACGCGTTGGCGGTAACGACTTTGGGTGTAAAGGGCTTGGCCATCATGCCATCTCCTCTTGCAAGATTTCGGTTGAGGCCAAGGCTGCCGCGCGTGGGGCAAGGCCGTAAAATGTGAGCGCAGGGCCGGACATCTCGGCCCGCGCCAGATCAGCGGGCAAACGGTCCAGCGTGGTTTCCAGAATGCGCTGATCGGGGCGCGAGGCATTTTCGATCACTGTGACCGGCGTCGTGCGGTCGGCCCCATGCATGATCAGGCGCCCCTGAATGAAGCGCGCGGATTTCTTGCCCATATAGATCGCGGCGACTTCGCCGGGGCGGGCCAGTGCGGCCCAGTCGTGATCGGCAAATCCCTTCATGTCATGGCCTGTCAGGAACCGCACAGAGGCGTTGCGCTCGCGTTTTGTCAGGCTTTGACCGATGGCGGCAACGGCGGCTGAGGCCGAGGTGATCCCGGGCACGATGTGCCAGCCGATGTTATGGGCGTCGACGGCGTCGATCTCTTCGTCCAGGCGTCCAAACACGGTCGCATCTCCGGATTTCAGGCGGACGACCTGTGCACCGGTCCGGGCATGTTCCACCAGCAGATCGTTAATGGTTTGCTGCGAGGTGGACGGGCCGAACCCTTCTTTGCCCACGTCGATCATCAAAGCCTCGCGGCGGGCAAGCTCAAGGATTGCAGGGCTGATCAGGCGGTCATAGATCACCACGTCTGCCTCGTCCAAGGCGCGGCGGGCTTTCAGCGTCAGCAGTTCGGGATCACCGGGACCACCGCCGACAAAAGCGATATGACCGGGGCGGGTGGCGCGGGTCAGGTGATCGGCCAGCAGGCCGTCGAGTGCATCGCCAACGGCCGCTTCGCCGTCAGCCACCGCGCGAGGGCCTGCGTTGAAATAATAGTCGCGCCAGAAATCGCGGCGGGGGCGTCCGAACGGCAACGCGTCCGCCATCTTGCGAAACCCCTTGCCGATGCGCGCCAGCGCACCCAGCGTCGTGGGCAGGCGCTCTTCCAGATCGGCCTTGATCGCGCGGGCCAGCACAGGGGCTGCGCCTTCTGTGCCAATGGCGATGGTCACAGGATCACGGTCGACAATCGCGGGGGTGATAAAGGCGCTGTCGTGCAGGTTATCGACGATATTGACCAACGCCCCCTCGGCGCGGGCGATGGCTGAAGTGCGGGCATCTTCGGCGGCGTCTTCGTCAGCGGCATAGAACAGTTTTGCGCACAGCACATCTCCATGCATTAGCGCGCGGGTGTTCAGGGTAATGCGCCCTTCGTCGGCCCACTGCGCCAATTCGGGCGCGGGGTCTGTGGCGTAGACACTGATCTTGGCTTGGGTCTTCATCAACAAGCGCAGCTTGGCCAGTGCGGCGTCGCCGCCGCCTGACAGCACGATGCGCTGTCCTTTGGTCGAAAGAAAGATAGGGAAGTGATCCATGATGCTGTCCTTGCGCTTGCCTTGGGGTATATATAGGAAATAATTCCTATATGGCGCTAGATGTCTGGACATATAAGAACATACGTTCTAATTAGCCGCTGTGTCGGAACAGAAGACCACAAACCAAAGGATCGGCAGAATGGACGTTCGTATAGATGAGGTAGATCGGAAGATTTTGGCGCAGCTTCAACGCGATGCAAGCCAGTCTTTGGACGATATCGCCCGTGAAGTTGGCAGTTCCAAGACGCCGGTCTGGAACCGGATTCGCAAATTGCGCGAGGCAGGTGTGATCGGTCAGCATACGGTTGTGCTGGATGCCGAAGCCTTGGGTTTCGAGGCGTGCTTTTTCGTCTTGATCCGCACATCCGAGCACGAGGCCGACTGGCAGGCGAACTTCCTCAAGGCGCTGCAAGATCGCCCCGAAGTGCAAGAAGCGCACCGTCTTGCGGGCGATATCGACTATATTTTAAAGGTAAGGGTCAAGAATGCCCGCGCCTATGACGCGTTCTATCAAGCACTGATATCCGAGGTCCGCGTACATAATGTGACAGCGCTATTGTCGATGGAAGAGATCAAGTCGACCACGATGCTGCCGTTGTGACGGCCACCTAGCGTTCAACCATCAGACGGTCGAGTTTGTGGAAATGATAGCTGTTTGCATAGCGTGGAGGCTGCGTCAGGCGTAAGTCTGGCGCATGCGCAAAGAGGGCGCGCAGGCCGATCTGCATTTCCAGACGCGCAAGCGGTGCACCGACGCAGAAGTGCAAACCGCCCCCAAAGGCCGCATGAGGTTTTACGGCACGTGTTGGATCAAAGCGGTCTGGGTCTGGATATAACGCTTGATCGCGCCCCGCCGCCCCCAGAACCAGCGCAATTTTCTTGCCTTTTTCCAGCAGGGCCCCGCCCAGATCAATATCTTCATAGGCAAAGCGTTCAAAGACATGCAGGGGCGGGTCGTAGCGCAGAACTTCTTCAACCGTGGCAGCGATCCTGTCCGATCCAAAAGCTTCGACAGGTGTCTTAGAAGCAAGCAAACATGCCACCCCGTTGCCAAGCGCGTGTACTGTGGCTTCGTGACCTGCGTTTAGCAGCAAGATGCAGGTCCCGATCAGCGCGTCCGTGCTAAGCCGTTCACCGTCCTGCTCGGCGGCGATCAGCTGGGTAATAAGATCATCGCGCGGGTCCTGGCGACGCAGGTCGACATAACCGCGCAAAAAGGCAGTGAAATCGGCGGCGGCCTTGTTGGCGGCGTCCTCAATCTCGCGGGTTCGGCCTACCTGATAGATCGCCACCATCGCGTTCGACCAGCGCAAAAGATCTGGCCACATGTCCTCGGGCACGCCCAAAAGCCGCGCAATGATGCGCACGGGCAGTTGTGTGCAAAAGGCAGGGATCAGATCAAACGGTCCCTTAGGCAGGTTGTCGAGCAGCTCAGAAGCGATCTGTTCGATCTCCGGGGCGAGGGCGGTAATCCTGCGCGAGGTAAAGGCGCGCAGCACCAGCCCGCGCAGGCGTGTGTGGGTCGGCGGCTCAAGCTCCAGCATCGAATGTTGATCGACCGCGTGAAAATCTGCCAGATGCGCATGTACCGGCTGGCGCTGGTCGGCGGGTATTTCGCGCCCAAGCCGACGGTCCCGCAGCAAAGCCTGCACCGTTACGGCGTCAAACGCCGCCAGCATGCCGTAGTCCTCCCAATACAAGACCGGCCCGTCTGCACGCGCTTGGGCGTAGGCGGCATAGGGGTTTTGCACAAAATCAGGATCAAGCGGGGATTGAACAAATGTCTTCATGATGCGCAGGAATACCGCCCGCTCTGGTGTTTGCAAGCCGGTCGGTGCAAATTGCCGCCATGAGCACTGGATTGGGTCGCCGCATTGCGACATGGCTGATATTTTTGACGACCGTTGCAGCCCTCGCGGCCGGAATCTGGCGCTATGCTTATCTGCAAGGGCTGGATCAATTAAGCGCGCGCGGCGAGGCCGACTTGTCTTTGGCCAGTGACCGTTTGGTGGGGCAATTGCAAAGGTACCGCGATCTTGCTGTGTTTTTGGCGGACCATCCGCAAGTCAGTGAAATTCTGCGCGATCAGGTGCCGGGTGTGGCGCGTGATTTTCTGCAGGATGTTGCGGATAAATCTGCGGCACTGGATGTGCGTGTGGTGGACCGGCGCGGGCGTGTTCTGGCGTCTTCACAAAGTGCGCCGGGTGCGGTGCTGCTTTACCAGCCCTTTGTGCGCCGCGCGTTGGGCGGCGCACTAGGCTGGGGCCACGGGCCAAGCTTGCCCTTGACCGACCGGGCCTTCTTTCACGCCTCTCCTGTGTTTGACGACGCGGGTCAGGTGGAGGGGGCGGTCATCGTCTCGACCGACCTCAACGGGATTGACTATGATTGGCGCGGCAGCAATCCGGCGGCGTTTTTCACGGATGACGCCGGGGTTGTCCAGATCGCAAACCGTTCCGAAATGTTGTTCTGGCAAAGGCCGTTGGGCGAGCCGGGTCTGATCCGGCCCGACGGGGCACTGCTGGATTTTGACGCCAGTTATATCAACGATCACGAGATATGGCAGATGGGATGGGGCCCCTACCTTCCCGATGAGGCGCTGCATCTGACCAAGCCGCTTTTGGTGGTTGGCCTGACCGGAGAGGTGTTGCTGGATGTCGCACCCGCCCGCCGTCTGGCCCTGGCCCAAGCGGCGGCGGTGGCAGCGTTGTGTCTGGCCTTCGGGGCGCTTTTGTTCTTGGCGACGGAACGGCGGCGGACCCTGACGCAGGCGAACCTGAAGCTGGAACGGCAAGTGTCCAAACGCACCGCGGCCCTCAATACCAGCAACACCGAACTGCGCCGCGAAGCTGCCGAGCGCGAAGAAGCTCAGGCCGCCTTGCGCCGCGCACAGGCCGATCTGGTGCAAGCGGGCAAGCTGTCGGCCCTCGGGCAGATGTCGGCCGGGATCAGCCACGAATTGAACCAGCCCCTGATGGCGATCCGGTCTTTTGCCGACAACGCCACGCAGTTCATGGCCCGCGGCAAACCGGAACGGGCGAACGAGAACCTGTCGCGTATCTCGGAGATGGCAGAACGGATGGCGCGGATCATTCAGAACCTGCGTGCTTTCGCCCGTCAGGAAAGCGTGCCGCAGACGCGCGTAAGTCTGACGCGTGTCATCGCCAGCGCGGTCGAACTGACCGAGGGGTATTTGCAAGATGCAGACGTCACCTTGCTGTATACGCCACCCAAAAGCCCGGTTTGGGCGCGCGGGGGCGAGGTGCGTCTGGGGCAGGTGTTTGTGAACCTCATTACCAATGCCGCAGATGCAATGACCGGAGGCGAGGTCAGGCGGTTGACGATCGATATCGACCAAGCCGATGGCGTGTCGGTCCGGTTCAAGGACACAGGGCCCGGTGTCGAAATGCCCGACAAGGTTTTTGACCCGTTCTATACGACCAAATCCGTTGGCGGGACTAGTGGCATGGGGCTGGGCCTGTCGATCAGCTACGGCATCGTTCAAAGTTTTGGCGGGCAGATACGGGGCAGCAATCTGGACGGGGGCGGGGCAATGTTTACGGTCCGGCTTGAGCGCGCAGAAGATGTGGAAGGTGCAGCATGAGCAGAACGGTATTGCTGGTCGATGATGATGCCCCTGTGCGCGAAGCGCTCAGCCAGACGCTTGAGCTGGCGGATGTGGGTGTGATCGCGGCGGGCTCCTTTGTTGCGGCCAAAGACAAGATTACGGCAGGATTTGAGGGGATCATCCTGTCCGACATGCGGATGCCGGGGCGCGACGGGTTCCACCTTTTGGAATATGCCCGCGAGCAAGACCCTGACTTGCCGGTGATTTTACTGACCGGCGAGGGGGACATCCCGATGGCCGTGCGCGCGATGGAAGCCGGGGCCTTTGATTTCCTTGAAAAACCTTGCGCGCCGGCGTCGCTTTTGGCGGTGATCGAGCGGGCGTTGAAAACCCGTGCGCTGGTCCTGGAAAACCGGCGGCTGTTGCAGATGGTTGAAAAAGGCGATCCTGCTGCGCGGCTTATTTTTGGTACGTCCGACCTTGCCGAAGCCTTGCGCGCCAAAGTCCGCCGTGCTGCGCGTACCGATGCAGAGGTCTTGGTGACAGGGCCGTATGGGTCGGGCATCTCGAAGGTCGCAGAGGTGATCCATCTGTCGTCGCAACGGTCAAAATCACCTTTTGTGAAGCGTGCAGGCGAAGGCCTGAGCGCGAGCGAACTGGCGGACGCTTTGTTGGCCGCTGCGGGGGGAAGCCTGTTTCTGGACGAGGTCACACATCTGCCTGCACAAACCCAACTGAGCCTGATTGAAGCGATGGAAAACGCGCCTGCGGTACGGCTGATTGCGGGCAGCACGCAAGATTTGTCGGCCATGGTCGGCGAGGGGCGGTTTCATGCGGATCTCTACTACCGTCTTGAGGTGAGGCCGGTGCGCATTCCGTCGCTTGCCGAGCGGCCCGAGGACATCGCGATTTTGTTTCGCCGGTATGTCGATCAGGCCGCCGAGCAATCAGGTCTTGTGGCACCCGATGTTACCCCGCAAATCATCGCAGGCCTGATCGCGCGGGACTGGCCTGGCAACGCGCGTGCACTGATGTCGGCGGCGATGCGGTTTGTCATGGGCGTGGCCGAGGACGCAGGGTCCGATGCGCAGCTTGGCCTTGCTGAACAAATGGCGCAGGTCGAACAATCCTTGCTGCGCGCCGCGCTTCGGCGGGCAGGGGGGCAGGCCAGCACCGCAGCCAAAGCGCTCAGGCTGCCGCGCAAAACCTTCTACGACAAGCTGACCCGCTACGGGATTCGGGCAGAGGATTACCGGGCCTAAGCCCTGTGCGGATTCCTGCACGGGGCAGGGGGTGTCTGTGCGGTTTTCCGCACAATCCGTGGGGCCTTGCATACGCCGCCATCGGCGATAATCCGCTAACATACCGCAGACAAAGCGCTTTCTTGCACAAGGCGTCTGACCTTGTCACAGGCTTGTGAGATCGGCAATTAAACGTTCTACTGCGCCAATCGCAGTCGGAATTCCGATTGCCGAGACCTTAATATCAGATCTCTGGGAGGAGACACCACATGAAATTCCTGACAACAGCAGCCGTTGCGCTGACCCTTTCCGTGAGCGCGGGTGCCGTATCGGCAGCCTGCGACGATGGCGAAATCTTGATCAAGTTCAGCCACGTCACAAACACCGACAAGCACCCTAAAGGCATTGCTGCAACCCTGCTGGCCGAGCGTGTGAACGAAGAGATGAACGGCAAAGCCTGCATGGAAGTCTTCCCGAACTCGACATTGTACAACGATGACCAGGTTCTTGAAGCGATGCTGCAAGGCGATGTTCAGCTGGCCGCGCCTTCGCTGTCCAAGTTCGAGCAGTTCACCAAACAGTTCCGCATTTTCGATCTGCCCTTCATGTTCAAGAACATTGAAGCCGTCGATGAGTTCCAGAACTCCGAAACTGGTCAGGCGATGAAAGCTTCGATGGAACGTCGCGGCCTGTCGGGCCTGCAGTTCTGGCACAACGGCATGAAGCAGATGTCTGCCAACAAACCATTAAACGTGCCTGCAGACGCAAACGGTCTGAAGTTCCGCGTCCAGGCGTCTGACGTGATCAAGGCGCAGATGGAAGCCATCGGTGTATCCCCACAGCCAATGGCGTTTTCCGAAGTCTACGGCGCGCTGCAAACCGGCGTTGTCGACGGTCAGGAAAACACATGGTCCAACATCTATGGCCAGAAGTTCTTTGAAGTGCAGGACGGCATCACCGAAACCAACCACGGTGTGCTTGACTATATGGTCGTGACATCCACGGATTGGTGGAATGGTCTGCCAGAAGATGTTCGCACACAACTGGCGACTATTTTGGAAGAAGTCACAACCTCACGCAACGCAGCGGTTGGCGAAGTTGACGCCGAAGCGCGCCAGGCAATTCTGGATGCCGGCTCCCCCATCATCGAGCTTGACGCAGATGGACGTCAGGTCTGGGTTGATGCGATGTTGCCTGTCTGGGCCGAGTTCACGGCAGATGTCGGCCAGGAAAACATTGACGCAGCGCAAGCGATCAACGCCAAGCACTAAGTCGATCTAATTGATGTCCCGTCCCCTTAAGGGCGGGGCATCTTTTCATTTGGCAGACGGATTGCTCCGTGCACATGCCAATTTTTCTGCATTCAAGCGGAGTTTTCCATGTCATCTGGATATCAGCCTAATTCGGCCTTGGGCCGCATCGTTCACGAGTTCGAGGAAACGGCGATTGCCGTGATCCTTGGCTTGATGACCCTCATTACATTTATCAACGTGCTGTTGCGCTATGGCTTTAACACCGGCCTGATCTGGGGCCTTGAAGCGGTCACCTTTCTGTTTGCGTGGTTGGTCCTGTTCGGCATGAGCTATGCCGTTAAAATAACTGCGCATCTTGGGGTTGATGCGGTGGTCAACCTGTTCGCGTTGCCAACGCGACGTAAATTAGCCCTGTTCGCCGCGGCCGTTTGCATTTTATATGCCGCGCTTTTGATGAAGGGCGCATGGGATTACTGGGCACCTTTTGCGGGCCTCGATGCGACCACGGGGCGGTGGTTTCCAACCGGCTTTGCAGACAGCCGCGATCAGGCATGGTACGCCACGGTCGACATGCCAATGCCCCAGTGGCTGACGTTTATCGAGCCGATCATGAACGAAGGTGAAGCTTACGAAAAACTGCCGCGCTTTATTCCCTATGCAA
>JAGXHC010000012.1 GCA_024636405.1 Sulfitobacter sp.
CGCGCCACTATAGCTATCTCAAGATTTCCGAGGGCTGTAACCACAAGTGCAAGTTCTGCATCATCCCCGACATGCGCGGCCGCCTGCAATCACGCCCGGCCCACGCGGTTCTGCGCGAGGCGGAAAAGCTGGTGGCGAACGGGGTAAAGGAACTGCTGGTGATCTCTCAGGACACCTCGGCTTATGGTGTCGACATCAAACACGCCGAAGACCGGGGCCACCGCGCCCATATCACCGATCTTGCCCGCGATCTGGGGTCGCTGGGCGCATGGGTGCGGCTGCATTATGTCTATCCCTACCCGCATGTGCGCAACCTTATTCCGTTGATGGCCGAAGGCCTCGTGCTGCCCTACCTCGACATTCCGTTTCAACATGCGCATCCGGATGTGCTCAAACGCATGGCCCGTCCTGCGGCAGCGGCAAAAACGCTGGACGAAATCGCCGCGTGGCGCGCCCAATGCCCTGACATCACGCTGCGCTCCACCTTTATCGTCGGCTACCCCGGCGAGACTGAGGCGGAATTTCAGACCCTGCTGGACTGGCTGGATGAGGCGCAACTGGACCGTGTCGGTTGTTTTCAATACGAAAACGTCGCCGGTGCGCGGTCCAACGCGCTCCCGGACCACGTGGACCCGGAGGTCAAACAGGACCGCTGGGACCGCTTCATGGCCCGCGCCCAAGCCATCTCCGAAGCCAAGCTTGCCGCCAAAGTCGGCCGCCGCATGGACGTCATTGTGGACGAGATCGACACCGACGCCGCGACTTGCCGCACCAAGGCCGACGCGCCCGAGATCGACGGCAACCTGTTCATCGACGAAGGTTTCGAGGGATTGTCAGTGGGCGACATCGTGACGGTCGAAGTGGAGGAAGCGGGGGAGTATGATCTGTGGGGACGGGTTGTTTGAGTCGAAACCGGGCCGGATTTGAATTTTTCTTAAAAGGCGAAGCTTATCGCAGTCTCATCAATGAGCAGCAGCAGAATGTTGTGTCGTGGAAATCGGAGCTTGGAGACCTTTCTTTCGCTAATGATTGCTTACTCGCTGTACTGGGATCGGTGTTAGAGCGAGATTCCGTTCGTGAACGGGGAGATGTCAGTGAAAAAGTGAGCCGCCAAGCCAGTATCATCGCTGCAATGCTCCAAAATATACCGATTATTGAACAGGCGTTGTCGGCGGCGACCTATACCGCTGCCGCTACACTGATCAGACAAGAACTCGAAGCTGTAGAAGCTCTGGCCGCATTACAAGATGGAAAATTGAAGTGGAAAAGCCATAAAGTTTTCAAAAACCTTGGACTTGGAATCCTTTACGGTCAATTCAGCAACTTTGCTCATTTTTCAGATGACGGATTGGTAAAGGCCGCGACCGGAGGTTCGATCCATAGCTTTGTCCCAATCCTCAATCTTCAACTAACGCGTGTATTGCTGATAGGGCACCTGAATGCATTGGCGGGTCTCACGTTATTCATGGGGCACTTATGCCAGAACACTCCGGAAGACGCTCTGACGGAAGAAGAAAGAAAGCACCATATTTTGGCGCTCAGCATTCTAACCGCAGAAATGGGAAATTAATTCAGTCAGAGCGGAGTCCAGTCCCGGCGGTTGCAAATTGCCCGTTCGTACTTGCTGTACGCCGCTGTCTGGGTTGGCATATCGATACAACCAATCTTTCGTGTCCATATGAGCAATCCATTTCAATTAGATTAAAAGTCGGCACACAAGCGCTCATCTTGTGGTCAACGCACCCCCATGCGCTACATCTTGCCTATAGAACGGTGGGCGCGCGCGATCCTCTTGATAATGTTCCCCCTATGTTCTATATATGACAGGAACAGAACAACAGGAGCGGCAAAATGTCCTTCCAACCTCAGTTTCCCGGCATCTTTACCCCTGCCCAAGGGGCCAGACCCGCGCGCGAAACGCCCGAGCCTTTGCCTGCCACGGACCGGCAGATGCACTATGCCCAATCGCTGGCGCTCAAATGGCAACAGAAACTGCCCCCCGACATTGGCCTTGATCGCGCGGCGCTATCCGCATGGATCGACGCGCACAAGCCGCGCCCGGCGGATGGCCCCTTTGCAAACTATCCATCATCAAAACAGGTGGCCTTTGCCGAACGGATCGCACGGTTAAAGCGCCGCGATATTCCGCAAGAATGTTTCCGAGACAAGACCATGATGTCGCGATGGATTGACGGCAACAAACCGCGCTAAAGGGTAGCAAACGCATCTTTCGTGAATTGCGCGTCGGCGGCACAGGGATTGACGGGTCGTGACCCTTGGTCATGTGTGGAACGTCAACCTGTGCCTGCTATCTTAAATGTCATGACCTATCCAACCTCCACCGCTGAGACCCTTGCAGATGGCACCGTGCATGTCGCGGGGCTGGCCTTTGCCATACCGGCCAGCGTCCTGCTGATCGCCCATGCGGCGGGGCAGAATGACGGGCTGACGGCGGCGGCAATCTATGCCGGGTGCATCTTGCTGTCCTTCACGGCGTCAGCCATCTATCATCTGCTGCCGTTTGACCGCACCCGCCCTCTGCTGGGGCGCATCGACCACGCGGCAATATATCTCAAGATCGCAGGCACCTATACGCCACTGGTAATGGTGATTGGCACTGGATTTGCTTATGGCATCCTCGGCGTGGTCTGGGTGCTGGCACTGGTCGGCGCGGTCGCAAAACTCTGGTTCTGGCGTAACGATGCGCGGGGGTCACTGGCGCTTTACCTTGGCATGGGCTGGCTCAGCGTCCTGCTGATCTGGCCAATGTGGGTTCAATTGCCTGGCGCGGCTCTGACGCTGGTCGCAACAGGCGGGCTTACCTACACGGCCGGCGCTCTGATCTTTGCCCACCCCGGCATGCGATTTCAGAACGCGATCTGGCATATTTTCGTGCTGATCGCCTCTGTCTGCTTTTTCGCCGCCATCGCCATCAGCCTATGACACCACCAGATAATGGTCCTCACACCAGCAGCCCGCTTCTTCTGGCCTTAAATATCTCGGGGTCTGGGGCAGAGCCCCATCGCAACGCCCCTATTTACGCGTCAGCCGTTCCAGTGCAGTACCGTCCGCCCACGTACCATGCAGCGCACCACCCGGCATAATCACATAGACTACCGGCGATCCCTGTCCCCAGTCGACCACCACGACTTGACCGTCGCGCCGTCCTGTTCCGGAATAGCTCTTGCTGTTCATGGTCCAGTTTATCTGAACCGCACCTTCGCGTTCGGCCAGAACCGCTGTGCCATGATAGGCAGTGCCATCGGGGTTACGGCCCTCCGCCAGATAGACGCCACTGATGTCCGCAGTCTGGGCCGAACCGGACACCGGAAAAGCAAGCAGAGCCAGCCCGGTCAGCATAACGCGACGGCGGGAGAAAAACGAAGACGGCATGATATACTCCGATTCTGGACGATGGGGACAATATGACATGCTTGTAGAAGCTAAAACCGCGCCGCAGTTCCGCCCCAGTGCGTGTTCCGCAACCATAGCAGAGCTATCACATTGACGCTACAGTCCGCCGCACCGTATCAAGCCGCGATCCGTTCGGGGGGTGGGTGCCCAGAAACTTGTCACCGGGGTCGGGGATACGGGCAAAGAATGCAGCGCCGCGCAGCGGGTCGTACCCGGCGCGCGCAGTAATAATGGTGCCCAAAGCATCCGCCTCAAGCTCGAAATTCTTGGAATAGCTCCGCGCGCCCACCTCAGCACCCAGTCGCTGCGCCGATTCCACCGCGGTCGCGTCTCCGCCGCTGAGTGTGGCAAGCCCGGCAAAGATCACCGCACCCGCCACCGCATTTTGCTGTTGTCGTGCGATGTGACCCGCGATGTGATGCGCGGCCTCGTGGCCCATGACAAATGCCAACTCGTCTTCATTGCGGGCGTCCGCAATCAGTGCCAGCGTAAAGGCAACAACGGGGCGCCCGCTTTTGTCAATTGTCTGAAAGGCGTTCGCAGGCTGGCCGGGGCGATCGTCTACAACGATGTTGAAATCGCAATTGATGTTGGTGGTCCTCGCGCGACATTCCCGTTCGGCCACCGGCTCCAGCGTGCTGACCACGCGCACGAAACTGCGCGCAGCGACATTGGCCGAGGGTGCGCCAGTGCCAGCACGCACAGGCGTTGCCGGGCCGGGCTGGATCGTCGCCACTTCGCAGGCCGACAGGGTCAGTGCTGCAATCGTGGCACAAAAGACATTTCTCAGCATCGTCAAGGATCCCTTCCAGCGCGCATAATCCCTTCACTTATCACGCCGCGCAGGCGGGGCCACCCCGTTCACGCCGGATTGATTCCGGTGCTTGCAATGATCCGCCGAAAGCCTAATGTGCCGCCATGTTTACCATCGAGCACGAATTCGATGCCACCGTCATCACCCTGATCGACGAAGGCAACACGCCCCTGCGAGAGGATGTGACGGTGCAGGCCTTTGCCGCCTCGATCACGATCGAACAATGGGACCCCCGCACTGACAGGATCGAAAAGATCACTCTGTCGCCCGACCAATTGCGCGATCTTACGGCAGCGCTGAACTTGCCCGAAGGCATCTACCGCAGCGCACCGTAAAATCCACACGCCAGCCCCCCCATTTCTGACAGGATCGAAACAATGGCTACAGGCACCAATATCAAGACCTATTTTGACGGCACGTGGCACAAGGGCGACGTCTCTGTGATCAAGGCTGCCGATCACGGCGCATGGCTCGGCACCACGGTGTTTGACGGCGCGCGCCTCTTTGATGGACTTAGCCCCGACCTGGAGGCGCATTGCGCGCGCATCAACCGCTCTGCCCGCGCGCTGATGATCACCCCCACGGTCGAAACCTCCGATATGGTCGCGATGGTGCAAGAGGGGCTGGCAGATTATCCACGCGACGCCGCCGTCTACATCCGCCCGATGTATTGGGCACTGGCGGGGGATGACCTTGGCATTGTGCCCCTGCCGGGCGCGACCGGTTTTGCCATCTCTCTGGAAGAAATCCCAATGGCCCCACCCGAAGCTGCAACGACCCTGACCCGCACCCGTTTTCGCCGTCCCGTGCTGGAAGATAACGTCGTAAACGCCAAGGCAGGGTGCCTTTACCCCAACAACGCGCGCATGATGGCAGAGGCGCGCAGCAAGGGCTTCGGCAATGCGCTGGTGGCCGATGCCTTGGGTAATGTCGCAGAAAGCGCGTCGGCAAATGTATTCATGGTCAAGGAAGGAGAAGTGTTCACGCCCATTCCAAACGGCACATTTCTGGCCGGGATCACCCGCGCGCGGCACATGGACAACATGAGAAAGGACGGCATGAAAGTGCATGAAACGGTCCTTAGCTTCGACGATTTTCACGCAGCAGACGAAGTGTTCCTGTCCGGCAACATGATGAAAGTGACGCCGGTCAAAGCCTTTGATGATACCGTCTATGGCATTGGACCCAACGCAAACCCCGTCACCCGCCGGGTGCGCGAGATGTATTGGGACTGGGCAAACACGCAGCGGGCGTGACAAATTCCTTACAAAGGGATTTGCGCCGGAATTTGGTTAATTTCCGGCCTGCGCCGCGGCTGTAGCATTGCCAATTGCCAGCGGCGCGCTGCCGCGTCATGATCGCATTCGCCCGATTGGCCCGGAGTAGATATGATGATGCGCAAGTTCATGGTGGTGCTGGACGACAGCACAGAGTGCCTCAACGCAATGCGGTTCGCCGCCTTGCGCGCCGCACACACAGGCGGTGGCGTGGATGTGCTGGCAGTGATTCCGCCGGATGAATTCAACCACTGGATCGGGGTGGGCGAGGTGATGCGCGCAGAAGCCCGCGAACGCATTGAGGTTCATTTTGAAGTTTTCGCGAAATGGATGCGCGACAAGCAGGGCATCCAGCCGACTTTGATCATCCGCGAAGGTGAACCTCTGGACGAGATTATCCAGCAAATAACCGACGATCCAGATATTGGCGTGCTGGTTCTGGGCGCAAGTTCAGACAAGAAAAAAGGCCCCGGCCCGCTTGTTACGCATCTGTCGCGCAACGCGGGTTCGTTGCCGGTGCCGGTGACGATCGTACCGGGCACCCTGAGCAAAGAGCGGTTGGAGGCGATCACCTGACAGCGCGAAGTTGTTCGGGTGTCATTGGTTCCAGACCGTCAACGCGCATTTCACCAAAACGCGATGGATTGCGACGTGTCGGCCCTGATTGCGATTGGATCACCACGCAGCATCGACGTCGACGTGTCATGGCCACCCTTGGACCTGAAGGTTTCTAACCATAAGTTGGGACAGTTTCGCTTGAAAAGGTTTGACTATCCCGGCGCGGCAATTCCTGGCGCAATCAAAATCAGGCACATCGGCGGTACAGAATTATGCGGCCCTGAGCCCTGAAACCTTGCGCTGCCCGTGCGCGCATTGCTGGCCATCCGCACAAGATCATTGTCACATTTGCCGTCAGAATATCTCATCACAAATGCGCCCGGAAAATCGCGTCGAAATGCGTTTTCTGCCGTTCCGCAATGATACAGCCACTAGGACGTCATTCGCAGGTCGCACAGGTTAGCCGGCAGCGCCTTGAATGGCACGGTCGGATGCACCAATCCTCCATAGGCTTGGCTTGCCCCATGCCGCGCCAGCCCGGGCAGAACCCGCGCGATACCACTCAGACCCGACAGACCCAATGCGCGCAAACCGCAAGGGCCTGGGTAAAAGCTTTCTGCTGCTATGCCGTTTGCAAAGACGATCTGGTGCGCCTCAAGCATGATATGCACGTAAGTGACCGCCCTCACGCCTTGTGCAACCCTGATGCCACCGCCATGCAGCCGCGCCGCGTGCCCCGCGCGCACCAGCCCGGCGGCACCGCCGCCCGTGGGCGACAGCGGCAACGCATGTTGCGGCGATACCCGCACCGCACGGCTGTTGCCGAATGTGCCTTCTGCGATGTGGATCGGGCGCAGTTTGGGTGTCTTCAGCAGTGCAGCACGCCCAATATGGCGCCGGCTTGTCCACATCACCTGCTGTGCGCCGTTGTCGCGCGTCTGGACCAGATCGCCGGGCTGCAAATGCTCGACCGGCACTTCACCTGTGGGGGTCGCGATCATGGTGCCGCGCGTAAAGCATGGGATACCGGCGGCACGCATCTGTGCCGGGCTCGTCATCTGCGCAGGTGAAACGCCGTGCAGTACAATCGTCTCGCCCTCGGGAAAGGTAAGCAAGGCATTGCCGCTGCCATCGTCCGAAACAACAACGTTCCAGACATGCACCGGATCCCCTGCGGGAGTGCGCAAGCCCGACACGTCCAGCTGGTCGTTGTAAGTGCCGTCGCCGTCGTGATCGCCAATGTCAAAATCGGTGACGGTGTTGGCGCTGCCCGGCGCGGCTGCAAAGGTGTCCTGGCCAGCGCCCCCGGTCATTGTATTGCTGCCGGTGCCACCGTCCAGCCTGTCGTCGCCGCCACCGCCGTCCAGCGTGTCGTCGCCTTCACCGCCCGCTATGAAATCGTCGCCCTCGCCGCCAGAAAGGTGATCATTCCCGCCGTCACCGTGCACGGTGTCGTTGCCCGCTCCGCCGTACAGGGTATCGTCGCCGTGACCGCCCGTAATCGCATCCGCCCCGCCGTCACCATAGATAGTATCGTGTCCGCTGCCCCCGTCCAGGGTATCGTCGCCGTCCTCAGCCATGATCAGATCATCGCCGTCGCCGCCTGTCACCCAATCCTCCCCTGCGCCGGCAAAGATCGTGTCATTCCCCGCGCCGCCATCAAGGGTGTCGTCCCACACGTCGTGGTTCGTGCCGTGGTGATCATCGATGAGGTCATCACCGCTTCCACCGCTGACGGAATCGCCCCCGGTGCCATAATATATCGTTTCGTTGCCGTCTGCGCCGTCGATGGTGTCGGCACCACTGCCGCCCTCAATCCAGTCATGGCCGCTGCCGCCGTCAACACTGTCATTGCCTGCGCCAGATGAAATTGTATCATTGCCCGCACCGCCGTCCACAGTGTCGGCCTGCGCACCTGTGCGCAGATCGTCGCCATGGATGCCGCCGTGATAGGTATTCGCATCATCGGGGTCTTCGGTCGGCGTATGCAGATCCGCGTAGGCGGGTGCATTGCTGCTGTCTAGGTTATGCGGTCCGGTCTGAGTGTAAGACACGCCGGGCACGATTGGGCCGTCTGCGATCCAGCCTGACACCTCACCATCACTGCCCACACCATAGACATTGATGACGTTGCCGTTGCCGTCATCAAGTACATAAACTGCATCAAGATTGACCGGCCCCTCCGACAACAGGGTGCCGTCAGCGTCGTATGTACGCCCATATTGCCTGCTGTCATCGCCGCCGCCGTCAAAGACACCGTCGTCATCTTCGACTTCAAAGTACCGCGCGTCAGTACTGGCATCGAAATCAGGGTCCAACTGCACACGGCCGTCGGCTGACACCCAATATGCGTTCGGTGGATATCCTCCAAAACTGTAAATCGTCATGCCGTCGCTCCCCGCACTGATGCGTTGAAACTGCATCAGAAACGCGAACGACAGGTTAAGTTGGCAAGTTGACTAAAACTGTCCCGTCACTGCGGCGCGTGTCAGGCAGCGACGGATGTCGCGGGGGGATTGTTGTCATTGTCGGCCACATAGTCTTGTGCACCATTTGTCGGCCTGCGCCGCCCCTGACGCACCAGCAGCGGCGCAAAAATCACAGCCATTACAGCCAGACCCGCCGTCACTACCAGCGCCCAGAAGTGCAGAGTTTGCCATTGCTGCAATGGCGTCAGCGCGGCCTTGATCAGAAACCCCAGACCAACCGGCCCGGCCAGCGTAACGGCAACGCAGGCCAGCATGCTTGCCGCGGGCCATGTCACCCAACGCGCGTGCGCGCGATGCGCAGCATAGGTCCATGCAAAAAGCAATGCAGTGGCCGCAAGACCCCCAACACCCAGCAGAAAATCCATCTTTCTCTCCGTGAAGAGGTGCAGCGCAGCCGCGCGGGCATCCTACCCGCCGACTCATGCACCAATGGCGATATATATCGTAGATTACCGCCAACACGTCCTAGTTTCTTTGCAGCTATCCGCGCAATAGGCGTTGGGGCGCCGATGGCTGTCCGGGGATTTAGAATCATTCCAAACCTTGACTTGTCCGCCCGGCATCCGCATATCTTAAATAAGTTATCAAGGAACCTGCCATGTTCATCCAGACCGAATCCACACCCAACCCTGCAACGCTGAAATTCCTGCCCGGCCAGACCGTTCTGGAGCTGGGCACAGCCGATTTTCCGGCACGCGAAGCGGCCGGTGCGTCACCGCTTGCCACCCGATTGTTCGCGGTCGATGGCGTTACCGGTGTGTTCTTTGGCACCGATTTCGTGACCGTAACCAAGGATGACAGCACCGAATGGGACCATGTAAAGCCCGCACTTCTGGGGGCCATCATGGAACATTTCCAATCCGGCCAGCCGGTGATGCAATCGGGCCATGAACACGCTTCGGGCCATGCGGCCCATGACGGCGAAGATGGTGAAATCGTAAGCCAGATCAAGGAACTGCTTGATAGTCGTGTGCGCCCTGCGGTGGCACAGGACGGCGGCGACATCACCTTTCACGGCTTTGAACGCGGAGTGGTTTATCTGCACATGCAAGGTGCCTGCGCGGGCTGCCCGTCTTCGACCCTGACACTGAAGATGGGGATCGAGAATCTGCTGCGCCACTACATCCCGGAAGTAACTGAAGTACGCCCGGTTGCCTGACAAAACCGGGGCCGTGCCGCTGGTTCTGGCCTTTGACACAGCGGCCGCGCATTGCGCGGCCGCTTTGCTGCGCGGCGATACCATCGTGCAAAGCGCGGCCGAGCCGATGGCAAAAGGTCAGGCCGAACGTCTTTTGGGCCTGTGCAGCGAACTGATGGCGGCGCAGGGTGTGGCCTTTGGCGATCTGGATGCCATCGGCGTCGGTATCGGGCCCGGCAATTTCACCGGGATCCGCATAGCGGTTTCGGCGGCACGTGGGCTCGCGCTTGGTTTGAACATACCGGCGGTCGGCGTGGACGGCTTTGATGCGCTGCGCCTCGGTCATGACGGGCCCTGCGCCTGTGCCGTGGATGCGCGCCGCAATCAGCTGTATCTGCAGACCTTTGACAACGACGCCCTGACCGCGCCCGCGCTTTATCCCGCCGATGACCTGCCCCACTTTGACGGACCCTTGATCGGCGCGCATGGCATCGCGCCCGCGTACCCCGTCGCCGACGCCATTGCGCTGATCGCCGCCACGCGCTTGCACACCACCACGTCCCGCCCTGCCCCGCTTTACATGCGGCCTGCCGATGCCGCCCCGCCGCGCGACGCGCCACCGGTGATCCTGCCGTGACACCCGATGCCATGGCGCGTCTGCACGCCGCTGCTTTTCTTATCGACCGCGCGTGGCGCGCGTCCGAATTCACTGATCTGCTGGCCAGCCCCTTCGTTCATCTGTTTACTGTGCCCGACGGTCTGGCGCTGACCCGCACAGTGGCCCGCGAGACTGAACTTCTGACGCTGGCAGTTCATCCGGCGGCGCAGTCACGCGGTAAGGGCCAGCACCTGATGGACCAGTGGATCAATACCGCGAAATCCACCGCTGACTCTGCATTTATTGAGGTCGCGGCCGACAATGCCGCCGCCCTTCGCCTGTACCTGAGGACCGGATTTGAAGTGGTTTCCACCCGGCCCACCTACTATCGCCGTGCCGATGGCAGTACCGCCGATGCGCTGATCATGCGGCGTGCCCTTTCCTGACGTCAGGCACCTGCACGGCTCGGGGATGCAGAATCCGGTTGACCCTGCCCCCTGCCTGCGCCCTAAATTGCAACTGATCACTTGATCCAACCACAAGACCGGGCGCGGCCACATCCTGGCCTCGCCCCAACATAGCAAACACGGGAGACTTCACATGACCCTTATGACCAAATTCCTCGGCGCAGCCGCAGGCATCGCGCTCAGCGCGGGTGCGGCGCTGGCCGATCCGGCGCTGATCTTTGACCTTGGCGGCAAGTTCGACAAGAGCTTCAACGAGGCCGCCTATAACGGCGCCAAGCGTTGGGCAGACGAGACCGGCGGAAAATTCGCCGAAATCGAGATGCAGTCCGAAGCCCAGCGTGAACAGGCGCTGCGCCGCTTTGCGGAATCGGGTGCCAACCCGATCATCACCATGGGCTTTGCCATGGCCGATCCGCTCAGCACTGTCGCGCCCGATTACCCTGACACCAAGTTCGTGGTGATCGACGTGAACTGGCTCGACATTCCCAACGTGCGCCAGATCAGCTTCAAGGAACACGAAGGGTCCTACCTTGTCGGCATGATGGCCGCGATGGCCTCCAAGACCGGCACCGTCGGATTTGTCGGTGGCATGGACGTGCCGCTGATCCGCCACTTTGGCTGCGGCTATGCCCAAGGCGTCAAGGCCGTCAATCCAGACGCCAAGATCATCGCCAACATGACCGGCACCACACCTGCCGCCTGGAATGACCCGGTGAAGGGCTCCGAGATCACCAAGGCACAGATCAATCAGGGTGCCGATGTGGTCTATGCCGCTGCCGGCGGCACGGGCGTAGGCGTTCTGCAGACCGCCGCGGATGAGAACATCCTTTCCATCGGTGTGGACAGCAACCAAAACCACCTGCATCCGGGCAAGGTGCTGACATCGATGCTCAAGCGCGTTGATGTCGCCGTCTACGACGCGATGAAGGCAGGTGAGGCCGTTGAGACCGGACAGGTCGTGACGCTGGGTCTGGCCGAAGAAGGCGTCGGCTATGCGATGGACGAGAACAACGCATCGCTGGTCTCCGACGAAATGAAAACCGCCATCGAGGATGCGCGTCAGAAAATCATCGACGGTGAGATCGAAGTGGTCTCCTACTACGCAAACGACAGCTGCCCCGCGCTGGACTTCTAAGCGTGGCGACAAGCGACCATATGGGGCGGCAGGAAACTGTCGCCCCGGCTATTGAGCTCAAAGGCATTTCCAAGGCTTTCGGCCCGGTTCAGGCCAACAAGGACATCTCCATCCGCGTGATGCCCGGCACAATCCACGGGATCATCGGCGAAAACGGCGCTGGAAAATCGACACTGATGTCGATCCTTTATGGTTTCTACAAGGCCGACAAGGGCGAGATTTTCATCGCCGGACAAAAGGCCGAGATTCCCGACAGCCAAGCCGCCATTGCGGCAGGCATCGGCATGGTATTTCAGCACTTCAAGCTGGTCGAAAATTTCACCGTGCTTGAGAATATCATTCTGGGTGCAGAAGAGGGCCGCCTGTTAAAGCCGTCGCTGACCAAAGCCCGCAAAAGCCTGATCGCGCTGGCCGACGACTATGGTTTGAATGTTGACCCTGACGCGCTGGTGCAGGACATCGGCGTGGGCATGCAACAGCGCGTTGAGATCCTCAAAGCTTTGTACCGGCAGGCCGATATCCTCATTCTGGACGAACCCACCGGCGTGCTGACCCCGGCGGAGGCTGATCAGCTTTTTCGCATCCTGGGCCGACTGCGCTCAGAAGGCAAAACCATTATCCTGATCACTCACAAGCTGCGCGAGATCATGGAAATTACCGATACCGTTTCCGTCATGCGGCGCGGCGAAATGACCGCCACCGTCAAGACAGCCGAGACAACTCCGACCGCACTTGCAGAACTGATGGTGGGCCGCAAGGTGCTGTTGCGCGTAGATAAAACGCCCGCAACCCCCGGCAAGGTCGTGCTTTCCATCAAGGGTCTGCGTGTGGTGGACGACCAGAACGTAGAGCGCCTGCGCGGCATTGATCTGGATGTGCGCGCGGGCGAAGTGCTGGGCATTGCGGGCGTGGCGGGCAACGGACAGTCCGAACTGCTCGAAGTGCTTGGCGGCTATGAGAACGGCACCGGAGAAGTCCGCCTGAATGACCAGCTTCTGGACCTGACGGGCAAGAAATCCGATGGCCGCTCGCGGCGTGCGCGCGGCATTGCCCATGTCCCCGAAGACCGCCAGCGCGAAGGGCTGATCATGGATTTTCACGCTTGGGAAAACACCGCCTTCGGCTATCACCACGACCCGGCTTACCAAAGCGGCATGTTGATGAACAACGCGGCCATCCGCGCGGATACGGTCGGCAAGATGGAACGCTTTGATGTGCGGCCCCCGGACCCCAATCTGGCGGCCAAGAATTTCTCTGGCGGCAACCAGCAAAAGATCGTTCTCGCCCGCGAAATAGAGCGTAACCCCGACCTGCTTCTGATCGGCCAGCCGACCCGCGGCGTGGACATCGGCGCCATCGAATTCATCCACCAGCAGATCGTCGCCCTGCGCGACCTGGGCAAGGCAATCCTGCTGGTCAGCGTCGAGCTTGAGGAAATCCTTTCCCTGTCGGACCGCGTCGCCGTCATGTTTGACGGCCGCATCATGGGCATGCGCCTGCCGTCCGAGACCGATGAAAAGGAACTGGGCTTGCTGATGGCGGGCATCACCGACACAGACCGCGAACACAGCGTCAAAGAGGTCGAACAGAACCTCGCCCGCGCCCGCGGCAACCCGCGCAAGGAGGTCTGAGATGGACGTGATGCCAAAATGGGCCGAAGTAGTCCTCGTCCCGCTGATTTCGCTGCTGCTGGCCGCCATCATCTCTGCGCTGGTCATTCTGGCCATTGGCGAAGACCCGATCGCCGCAGTCAAGTTGATGGTAAAGGGCGCGCTCGGCTCGACCTACGGGTGGGGCTACACGCTCTATTATGCGACCAATTTCATGTTCACCGGGCTGGCGGTCGCCATCGCATTTCACGCCCGCCTGTTCAACATCGGCGGCGAAGGTCAGGCCGCTCTGGGTGGGCTTGGCGTGGCCATGGCCTGCCTCTATATTCCGTGGCCGCACTGGTCGCTGGCGCTGGTCGGGGCCAGCGTGGGGGCGGCGTTGTTTGGGGCGGCATGGGCCGCAATCCCCGCATGGCTGCAGGCCAAACGCGGCAGCCACATCGTGATCACCACAATCATGTTCAACTTCATTGCCGCGGCCTTGCTGAATTATCTGCTGGTCAATGTCCTGCGCCCCACAGGCAGCATGGACCCCGCCACCGCGCGCTTTCCAGCAGCCACCAGCCTGCCCACCCTGCATGATCTGCTGGCCCCATTTGGTATCGCTTTCTCAAAATCCGCCCCGGCCAATGTGTCCTTCCTGGTGGCCGTGGCCGCCTGCATCGCACTTTGGCTGCTGATCTGGCGGACCCGGCTGGGCTATGAAATCCGCGCCTACGGACAATCGGAATCAGCCGCGAGATATGCCGGCATCAGCCCGATCCGCATCACCATGATCACCATGCTGATTTCCGGCGGGCTGGCCGGCATGATGGCCATCAACAATGTCATGGGCGAAGCCGAACGTCTGGTCCTGAACGCCACCGAAGGGGCCGGCTTTATCGGCATCGCCGTGGCGCTCATGGGGCGCTCGCACCCGCTTGGGGTCTTCATCGCCGCGATCCTGTTCGGGTTTCTCTATCAGGGGGGCGCGGAACTGGCACTCTGGACATCGATACCGCGCGAACTCATCGTCGTGATTCAGGCGCTTGTGATCCTGTTCACCGGCGCGCTCGACAATATGGTGCGCATGCCGCTTGAACGCGTCTTTCTCGCCCTGCGCCGCCCCGGCCCGCCGGATCCCAAGCGCAAACCGACGGAGCCTGCGGCCTGATGGATTATGCCACCCTCATCCAGCTGCTCGACAGCACCGTTCGGCTGGCCACGCCCCTGCTGCTCGCCTGCCTCGCCGGTTTGTTTTCCGAACGCGCGGGCATCTTCGACATCGGGTTGGAGGGCAAGATGCTGGCGGCCGCGTTCTTCTCTGCCGCCCTTGCGTCACTCACCGGCTCAGTCTGGCTTGGTTTGCTGGCGGGAATCGGAGCTTCGCTGGCGCTGTCTGCCCTGCACGGCGTCGCCTCGATCACCTTTCGCGGCAATCAGCTGATTTCCGGCGTGGCGATCAACTTCCTTGCGGCTGGCCTCACGGTTCTGATCGCGCAAGACTGGTTCGCACAGGGCGGCCGCACCCCCTCGCTGATGGGCGGTGCACGTTTTGAACCCATTACCCTGCCCTTCGCGAATGCGGTGGCGGATGTCCCAATTATCGGCCCGCTTTACGCCGAATTGATCTCAGGCCATCCGATCCTCGTCTACATGGCCTTCGCCGCCGTGCCGCTGACATGGTGGATCCTGTTCCGCACCCGATTTGGCCTGCGCCTGCGCGCAGTTGGCGAGAACCCGGCGGCCGTCGATACGGCCGGCGTCTCGGTTGTCGGTCTGCGCTACGCCGCCGTCGCAATCTGCGGCGTGCTCTGCGGGATGGCCGGTGCGTATCTCAGCACCGCGCTTCAGGCCGGATTTGTCAAAGACATGTCCGCAGGCCGTGGGTTTATCGCACTTGCGGCACTGATCTTTGCCAAATGGCGCCCGTGGTATGCGCTTTGGGCCACGCTGCTGTTTGGCCTGTTCGGCGCGCTGGAAACCCGGCCCGACGTCATCACGGCGCTGATCGGCATGAAGGTCCAGGGCCAACTCCTTGGCGCGCTGCCATACCTTATGACGGTGATTATCCTTGCGGGCTTCGTGGGCAAGGCGATCCCGCCGCGTGCCGGCGGCGAACCCTACGTCAAGGAACGTTAACACACGCAGACCCATACTCGCCCCCACGCTCTGACCACATTCTTTTGGCTTAAAATATCCCGGGGTCTGGGGCAGCGCCCCAGCCGGTCGATATCGCGCCCGCGATTCGATACCGCGCGGCGGCAGACCACTTTTTCTGCAATGCCGCGTCTTCAGTTGATTTCACGCCGGGGACTGCGATAAGGGTTGCCATGCAAATCTACCTGCCCATTGCGGAAATTTCGGTCAACGCCTTTGTCCTGCTGGGACTGGGTGGCCTCGTGGGTGTGCTCTCCGGCATGTTCGGCGTCGGTGGCGGCTTTTTGATGACACCCCTGCTGTTCTTCATTGGCATTCCCCCCGCAGTTGCCGTGGCAACCGAGGCGAACCAGATCGTCGCTTCCTCCTTTTCCGGCGTATTGGCCCATTTCAAGCGAAAAACCGTTGATCTGAGGATGGGAACTGTCCTGCTGATCGGCGGACTGATTGGTGCGGCATTGGGTGTGATGGTGTTCAACTACCTGCGCTCACTTGGCCAGGTCGATCTGCTGGTCAAACTTTGCTACGTCCTCTTTCTTGGTGTGATCGGTGCGCTGATGTTAATCGAATCGCTGAACGCGATCCGAAAAACCCGCAAAGGTGGTCGCCCTCCCGCGCGCAAGAAACACAACTGGATCCACGGTCTGCCCTTCAAGATGCGGTTTCGCGTGTCAGGGCTTTATATCTCGGTCATCCCACCGGTAATCGTCGGGGTGCTGGTGGGCATTCTTGCGGCAATTATGGGGGTCGGTGGCGGCTTTATCATGGTGCCGGCGATGATCTATCTTTTGGGCATGCCGACAAAGGTTGTGGTCGGCACCTCGCTGTTCCAGATCATCTTCGTGACTGCATTCACCACCATGTTGCACGCCACAACGAACTATACCGTGGACATCGTCCTGGCCGTTCTGTTGTTGGTGGGCGGCGTGATCGGCGCACAGATCGGCGCCCGCATCGGCGTCAAGATGAAGGCCGAACAACTGCGTATCCTGCTGGCGATCATGGTACTGGCAGTTTGCGGGAAGCTGGCGTTTGACCTGCTGGTGCAACCGACAGAGCTTTATAGCATCGGCGCGGTGGAGGGGCATTGATGCGCACGCTGCTCACCCTTTGCGCGGCTCCGTTTATGATGGCGCTCGCGCTCGCGCTGCCTGCCCAGGCTCAGGAACAGATCGTGCTGGGTCTCAGCCAGGCCGAAGTTGCAATCACCACTAATTTCAACGGCTCCGAAATTTTGGTTTACGGCGCAGTCAAGCGCGAGACCGAGATTCCGCAGGGTGCGCCGGTTGAGGTCGTGATCACAGTCTCCGGACCAGCCGAACCCGTGGTGGTGCGCCGCAAGGAACGCCGCTTTGGCATCTGGGTCAACGTTGACGCGGTGGAGGTGGACCGCGCCCCCGATTTTTATGCCGTTGTCACTTCCGGCCCTCTGTCCAAGGTGCTCAAGCGGGTGGAGGATTTGCGCCACAAGATTTCCGTTCCCCGTGCCATCCGCTCCGTCGGCGCACCGATGAACATCACCAATGCCGCATCATTCACCGATGCCCTGATCCGTATCCGCAGCAGAGCGAACCTTTACCAACTCGTTGAGGACGGCGTGACCATCGACGAGCAAACCCTGTTTCGCGCGGCTGTGCGCCTGCCCGCTGCTCTTACCGAAGGCGACTACAAGGCACGCATTTTCCTGACGCGTGGCGGCAATGTCGTGGCGCAGTACGAAACGGTTATCGATGTGCGCAAGGTCGGGCTGGAACGCTGGCTCTATACGCTGTCGCGCGAAAACGCGCTGCTTTACGGGCTGATGTCGCTGGCCATTGCCATTGCGGCTGGCTGGGGCGCGTCCGCAATCTTTGGCCTGCTCCGCCGCTGATATTTTCGCGCGCGCGATTTTTCCCAAACTCAGCCGCGCCCGATAAAGGGCATCTTGGTTGCCATCACCGTGAGAAACTGAACATTCGCCTCAGGCGGCATCTGCGCCATATGCAGAACCGAAGCCGCCGCATGTGCCACGTTCATCGTTTCCATGCCCGGATTGGCCGCCTTCAGCCCTGCCACCAGCGCACTTTCGGCATTGCCGATATCGATCTGCCCGCAGGCGATGTCAAAGGGCCGCCCATCCAGCGACAGCGTCTTGGTCAGCCCGGTGATCGCGTGTTTTGACATGGTATAACAGACCGATCCTGCGCGCGGCGCATGCGCCGACAGCGATCCATTGTTGATGATCCGCCCGCCGCCCGGCTGCGCACGCATCCGCTCGAATGCCAACTGCGCGGCGATGAACATGCCGTTGATATTGGTCTGCATAACCTCGGTCCAGCCCGCCAGTGGCACCTCATCGATGGGCCCGGACAGGCCGAAAACGCCCGCGTTGTTGAACAGCACATCTATATGCCCAAAGCGCTCAAACGCCGCGCGCATTGCCACTGCGTCCGTAACATCCGCCGGAAGGGCCACCGCCAGCGAATGCTCTGCGGCGATATCGTCCAGAAGGGTCACACGCCGCGCAATCAGCCCCGCGCGCCAGCCATCTTTCAAAAACACCTCCGCCGTTGCCCGCCCGATGCCCGAGCTTGCGCCCGTGATGATGATGCTTTTCAAATCTCGTCCTCCACGTCCGTTGCATCCAGCGTCAAAGGGGCGGCAGGCACCGCGCGCAGATCGTCGACCTGCAACGGGCCCGACGGCTTGCTCAGCCGGTTGCGCACCACCCAGATCAGCCGCTCCTGCGCGCGGGTGATCGCGACATAGGCCAGCCGTTTCCATAACGGTTGGCCCGCCTCGGACCGGCCCATACGCGCGGCGGCATAAAGATCCGGTGCAAAGACCTGCACTGTCTCCCACTGGCTGCCTTGCGCCTTATGGATCGTGACCGCCGCGCCGTGCAGAAACGTGGCCCCCATGCGCGCGGCAAAAGGAATGAATGGCTCTTCCTCGTCCGGTTTCTCGATCTTCACAATCGACGCTGCACTGACTTGCGGGTCCTCCGCACCAATCACATGCAGGCGCGAAAATCCCGGTTTGCGCCCCTCGCCCAGATAAACAACCTGCGCGCCACGGATCAACCCGCGCGCTTCCAGATCCAGCCGCTTCTTGCGGTGCTTGAGCGGCAATTCGATCCCGTCACAGATCAGCGGCTCTCCGGCCAGAAGCGCATCGTCGGGCGCGCCGTGGACGCTGCGAAACGCATTGATCAGCCGGATCCGCGTCGCGTTGCGCCAGACCAGCACGGGCGACCGCGCCATCAGATCCACCTCAACCCGCTGGCCCCATATCACGCGGTCATCGCGTTTGGATGCGTCCTCTATCATCCGCTCGAATTGCTCAAACCCCAGATCGGGATCAGCCAACGCATGCGCCAGATCAAGGATCGGATTGTCCGCCTCCTGCCGGTGTACGCGGCTCAGGTTCATGATGCGGGTTTCAGGTAGCTTTTCAAACACCATCGTACCGGACTGGTTCACGGGCGCCAGCTGCGCTGGATCGCCAAACAGCAGCAGCGTCGGGAAAATTTCCTTGAGATCCTCGAACTGCCGGTCGTCCAGCATCGAGCTTTCGTCGACAAAGCCGATGTCCAGCGGCTCCTCCCGGCGCTTCCAGCCGGTGATGAAATCGCTGCCCCGCAGCCCCGCAGCCGCCAGCGCGCCAGGAATGGATTTGTTGTTGGCGTAAAAAGCCGCCGCACGGTCCAGCGCGATTTCAGTCAACCCTTCGACGTCCACGGGCCGCGCGCCGCTGCCCGCCAGCCATTCAGCTATGCGTTCATATTCGGGGTCATAGACCGGAGTATAAAGGATGCGGTGGATCGTGGTGGCGGGCACGCCACGCAACCGCAGCACGCTGGCCGCCTTGTTGGTGGGCGCAAGGATCGCCAGCGTGCGCTTGTCGCGGCGTTTTCGCGATTCGTAGTCGCCCGAAACCACCTCGACACCCGCCTCCTGCAAGGCCCGGTAGAGCTCCGCCAGCAGCAGTGTCTTGCCCGATCCCGCCTTACCCGTGACCGCCATCACCTGATCGGCGCCACCGGGGCTGGGCATCAATAGACTGTCGTCCAGATCAACGCCTGCGCTGCGCAACATCTGCGTAACAGCGTCAAAGGCGGCGGCCTGATCGTCGGAGTAGGTAACGGCGGGAGTATTCATGGCGCGACCCTAAGGGAGGGCCGCGCCGGGGGCCAGATGGATCAGCCGGCTTTTGCGCTCAAACCTGCACTGTCCGACCCGAAAGCACGGTCAAACCACTGCCGCGACACCAACGGCGAAAGGCCTGCGCGCGCCGCCACGCGCGCCCGTGCTTCCGGCTCAAACCCCCACAGACCCACGCTGATCCGGTCGCGACCTTCGCCGTCGCTGCCGAGCACGTCAGGTGAAGACCCGATCATCCGATAGATCCGCACCATCCGCGCATCGAATACGCCAACGAAATGGCGCACTCCAAATCCGTGCATTATCTCTCCGCCTCCCAGCATCAAGGCTGCCGCCACCTTTGGACGGGCGCCGCGCGCAAGGCAGAACCGCGTGCATTCCCAGATCAGCGGCGAGACGATCGGCCCGGTGGTCAGGTGACCAAAGTGGTCATTGACCATCACCGGCCCCGTCGTCGGCAAAAACCGCATCGAACCGCCGTGACCGCCATCCGCGTCTTCCCAGATCACATAAAGCGGGTCTAGCGCATCATAGGCGTCACGCTCTTCGCCCGCAGCATTCACTTGAACTTCCCATCCCAGTCTGTCGCGGAACTGATCGGCGCGGTCGCGAAACATCGCGCGGGCGAGCTTGGGAAACTTGTGCAGATCAGAACCATAGATATAGCGCAGCATGGGTGTCCTCCGTGACGACTTCAGGAATGGACAAAGAGTTAGCGCAACGGTCGTTAATACCCGGCAATCAGGGCGCGCGCCGTTTTGGGTAGGCACGCAACACCGGGGCTTCCAAATGGAGTCAAATCCCAGGGGGAATTGCGGCTTGCCGCAAGGGGGGCAGCGCCCCCTTTATCCTAACGGCCCCAAGCCACGCAAAGGACCGGGCTCACAGTCCCGGTCATGCCACCGTGCCGCAAAGGGACCGCTGCAATTAACCGCTGGCCCGCCCCACGCCCGCCGCAGGCGGCGGGGCCGCGCCTACACCACGATAAGCCCGCGCGTCATCGCCCGCGCCACAGCATGGGTTGTATTCAGCGCCCCCAGCTTGAAACGCGCACTTTCAACATAAACCCGAAGCGTATGCTCCGAGATCGACAACGTATCGGCAACCTGTGCGCGGTTGTATCCGACGGCCAGTAGCGTCATCGCATCCACTTCTCGCGGGGACAAGGATGCCGCCGCGTCGGGGGTGCGGTCAGGCTCAAACTCCAGCGCCCTTTGATTAAAGCAGTGGGCGATCAGGATCAGGTCGCGGCGGTGCGCTTCGGCAAATGCTTCCCAGGTGGGATCGTCACAACTATGGTTCGTGGTAAAAAGCGCGAATTGCCCGTTTGGCCCACGGATCGGCACTGAGAACCCTTGATTGCCAACGCCGTATCCCATTGCCTCTGCCTGAAAAGCGCGCGCAGCCCTTGAGGACCAGTCGAGACGCTTCCAGTCGACGGGGTGAAACCGCTGGTAACAGCCGATCACCACCGGATCTATGCGCAGATAGTTCTGTTGCTCATAGCGTGCTGCCCATTCAGGCGAATAGGTGCCGCATCCGTATTGCGCCCCTGCGGAATCGACCCAATGATAGACCATGTGGTCAATTTCATAATGATCGCGCAACGCCACGATCGCTGTCTGAAGTGCATCAAGCGATCCTGCCTGCTCCAATGCCTCCAATATCTTCTCTACTTGCGCCTGTGTCACCATGCAGCTCGCCGTTCGTCCTTTCTGTATGGGCGGCGATCTCGGCCAAGGCAACTATGGCGGTATCATCGAGCTGCTCCGCAAGAACGGGCAGACCGCTTTTTACCGCGAAAGCCTTGAGGTCGGCCAGAACGTCCACAATCCAGTCATTTCGCATGGGAAGACTCGCTCTCTAATGGTTAATACATCGTTAAAACAACCATAGCATGCGCTTCGAAAGGTTAATATTCACGTATTTCAACTCCCCCAAAATAGCGAGGGTGCCAATTTCAAGTCATTGATCCCTATGGAACGGCGGGTGTGAAACGCCAAACGCCCGCATAACCGATGCTGATTCGCGGGCGTTTGTTTCTTGATCGGATGGCATCAGGTCTCAGCGGCGGGCATCCAACGCGTCTTCAAGGGTACGCAACCCGGTCGTCGGCGCCTGCACCAGCACCGACATATTGCCGGGCTTATGTTCGTTGGCGCGCATCTTGACGTGCGCCTGCGGCAGGTCGGCCCAGGTAAACACCTCTGACATACATGGATCAAGCCGCCGCTCCAGCATCAGCTTGTTGGCGGAAGACGCCTGTTTGAGATGGGCAAAGTGGCTGCCTTGCAGACGCTTCTGGTGCATCCACATATAACGCACGTCAAAGGTCAGGTTGAACCCGGAGGTGCCTGCGCAGATCACAACCATACCGCCCTTCTTTACCACGAAGGTGGAGACCGGGAATGTTGCCTCGCCGGGGTGTTCAAACACCATATCGACGTTTACCCCCTTGCCGGTGATGTCCCAGATTGCCTTGCCGAACTTGCGGGTCTCATCGAACCAGGTCTTGTATTCGGGGGTGTTGACGGTGGGCAATTGACCCCAGCAATTGAAATCCTTGCGGTTCAGCACGCCTTTTGCGCCCAGATCAAGTACGAATTGCCGTTTGCTTTCGTCACTGATGACGCCGATGGCGTTGGCGCCTGCGGTATTGATCAACTGGATGGCATAGGATCCAAGACCGCCCGATGCGCCCCAGACCAGCACGTTCTGGCCCGGCTTCAGATCATGGGGCTCATGGCCGAACAGCATCCGGTAAGCAGTGGCCAGCGTCAGGGTGTAGCACGCGCTTTCCTCCCAGGTCAGATGCTTGGGGCGCGGCATAAGCTGCTGTGATTGGACGCGGGTGAATTGTGAAAATGATCCGTCGGGCGTCTCGTAGCCCCAGATCCGCTGGCTGGGCGAATACATCGGATCGCCGCCGTTGCATTCCTCGTCGTCGCCATCGTCCTGGTTGCAATGCACCACGACCTCGTCACCGACCTTCCAGCGCTTGACCTTGTCACCCACGGCCCAGACGATTCCGGCCGCATCCGACCCTGCGATATGGTAGGGCTGTTTGTGACCGTCAAACGGGCTGATCGGCACGCCAAGCGCGGCCCAGACACCGTTGTAATTGACGCCTGCTGCCATCACCAGCACCAGCACGTCCTGGCTGTCGAGCTCCCAGGTGTCGACCACCTCCTGCTTGAACGATGTCTCGGGCTCGCCATGACGCTCGCGGCGGATCGCCCACGCATACATCTGCTTGGGCACATATCCGAGGGGGGGCATTTCGCCGACCTCGTAGAGATCCTTTTCAGGCGCGTCATAGGGCGCGATGCCCGTGTCGGTGTCCAAAGCCATGTCCAAGCCTCCTGTTCCATTGCGCTGCACTGCAGAATAATACGTATCCGCTTTGGGATACTGACGGAAAGGTAATATTGCAATAGTCAGGGATGTTTTATTGTAACTTTATGACCGAGCGGATGCAGCAAAACCCGCTCAGGCCGCGCTGCGCTCGCGAAAGAGATGCGCGATCGAGGCGGCGTAATAGGCCAGCACCGGACGTTCTGCCTCGACGATGGCGAGGCCACCCGCGCGTTCCTCGATCAGACCGCGCTCACGCAGGATTTCCGTGCCGAATCGCGCGGCGCGTTCGGGATCGCTTTCGGGCACATAAGGCTTGGTGCGCGCAAGCGCGTCGAGCATGCCGCCGATCCGGGCGACCAGCGCGGGCTGATCCAGCGGGCCATCCGCCCGCAGCAGCGCTCGCGCCACGAGCGGGACGGGCAACACCGGTACCTCGGCCTTGATCCGCGCCATCAGCGCACGCGTCAGCCCCCGTGCATCCGATCCCGGATGATCCGCCTGGAACGCCTGCAGCGACATCGGCACGCCGAAACTGACCGCGGCATAGCCATGACGGTGCTACCGCCCGCGCAACCGGAGCCAGGCCTGCCACAGCATGAATCGCGCGATCACGCTGATCCGTGCGGGAAACTTGCGCCCGTTCCCCTTGCTTGCCGCGATAAGCAGGCGATCCTCGAACACCCGGTCATAGTTCAGCGC
>JAGXHC010000093.1 GCA_024636405.1 Sulfitobacter sp.
GCAGTGATCATCGGCGTGCTGGTCATGGTCATCGCGACGATCATGTTCGTGGTGTTCATGGAACGCGCCCTGCGCAAGATCCATATCCAATACCCCCGCCGCCAAGTCGGCATGAAGATGTACGACGGCGGTTCCTCGCACCTCCCGGTCAAGGTTAACCCGGCCGGCGTGATCCCTGCGATTTTCGCCAGCTCGCTGTTGCTGCTGCCGATCACGATCAGCACGTTTTCGGGAAACTCGACAGGTCCGGTCATGTCCGTCCTGCTGGCCAACTTTGGCCCCGGTCAGCCACTTTACCTGCTGTTCTTCGTCGCGATGATCGTGTTCTTTGCGTACTTCTATACCTTCAACGTCAGCTTCAAACCTGATGAAGTTGCCGAGAATCTCAAGAACCAGAACGGCTTTGTCCCCGGCATCCGACCCGGCAAGAAGACGGCGGAATACCTTGAATACGTCGTTAACCGTGTTCTTGTTTTGGGTGCGGGCTATCTTGCAGCAGTCTGTATTCTGCCGGAAATTCTGCGCGGACAGTTTGCGATTCCTTTCTACTTTGGCGGTACATCGGTTCTGATTGTCGTATCCGTGACAATGGACACGATCCAACAAGTGCAAAGTCACCTTCTGGCACATCAATATGAAGGCCTGCTCGAACGCTCTCAGCTGCGCGGCAAGGGCAAAGGTACACGCAAGAAACGGAGCCCGTTACGTCGATGAACATTATACTTCTGGGGCCGCCGGGGGCGGGCAAGGGAACGCAGGCACGTCATCTGGTCGAAACCCGCAACATGGTACAGCTTTCGACGGGCGACATGCTGCGCGAGGCCAAGGACAGCGGCACCGAGATGGGCAACCTTGTCGCCGACGTGATGGCACGCGGCGATCTGGTTACGGATGAAATCGTGATCGGGCTGATCCGTGAAAAGCTGGAAACCAGCGGGTCGCACGGCGGATTTATCTTTGACGGTTTCCCACGGACGCTGAAGCAGGCAACTGCCTTGGGTGATTTGCTTAAATCCACCGATCAGACCCTGGATGCGGTGATTGAACTGCGTGTGCGCGATGATGCCCTGGTGGCACGGATCGCCGGGCGGTCCACCTGTGGCAATTGCGGTGAGGTGTACCATGATGTCACCAAACCCCAGCCTGCCGATGGCAAATGTTCCAATTGCGGCGCGTCCGATTTCAAACGCCGCGCTGACGACAACGAAGAAGCACTGCGCAACCGGCTGATGGAATACTACAAGAAAACCTCGCCGTTGCTGGGCTATTACTATGCCCATGATCTGCTCAAGCGGGTGGATGGGCTGGCCGATATCAACGTTGTGCAGGCCAGCATCGCTTCCATTCTCGACGCCTGATCCGGTCGCCGGAGTTTTCCGAAATTCCGGTTCGTTTTCTTTTCAAAGAAAACGCAGCGCCAAAATCGAGGGGCAAGTGGGGCGGCAAATTTGATGTGACGTGACGGTGTCGCCACAGGGGCAGGACCTCGGGTTGACGCCATCGGAAAAAGCCCATAACCACCCCTAATCTCGCAAGAGAATCACATTGCAACGGGCTCCGATCACGCCCCGCGCAAGATTACCTGATCAGCTGTAGCCCGGCGCACGTACGCTCCGGGCTTGTGTTGTGAAAAAAGGGTCTGGCATGACGGACCCGCAACAAAAAAGGAAAATGACACGTGGCACGTATTGCCGGCGTAAACATCCCGACTGCAAAGCGGGTTCCAATCGCCCTGACCTACATCACCGGTATCGGTAACTCTTCGGCTCAATCCATCTGCGAAGCGGTGGGCATCGACCTGTCGCGCCGGGTGAACGAATTGTCCGACGCCGAAGTCCTGAAAATCCGCGAGCATATCGACGAGAACTTTACCGTCGAAGGCGACCTGCGTCGTGACACGCAGATGAACATCAAGCGTTTGATGGATCTGGGTTGCTACCGTGGCCTGCGTCATCGCCGTAACCTGCCCGTTCGCGGACAGCGGACCCACACCAACGCTCGCACCCGCAAAGGCCCCGCAAAGGCCATTGCCGGCAAGAAGAAATAGGGGGTCTGATCAATGGCACGCGAAAAGACAAAAACAAAGCGCAAGGTCAGCAAGAACATCGCCGCAGGTGTGGCGCATGTGAACAGCTCCTTCAACAACACCAAGATCCTGATTTCCGACGTCCAGGGCAACGCAATTGCCTGGTCTTCGGCTGGCACAATGGGTTTCAAGGGGTCGCGCAAGTCGACACCCTACGCCGCCCAGATGGCCGCCGAGGATGTGGGCCGCAAGGCGCAGGACCACGGCGTGAAAACGCTCGAAGTCGAAGTGCAGGGTCCGGGTTCGGGCCGTGAAAGCGCATTGCGCGCGTTGGCGGCCGCCGGTTTCAACATCACCTCGATCCGTGATGTGACGCCGATGGCCCATAACGGCTGCCGCCCGCCCAAACGCCGCCGCGTCTAAGCGATCATTTTACACTTGGGGCCGGGTATTTCGCGCGGCCCCAATATGCTTTTTTGAAACCTCGGGAGTTCTTCGCCATTTGGACATGGGGCGCGGAACAGGAATGGAGGGACGTATGATCCACAAAAATTGGGCCGAACTGATCAAACCACAGCAGCTTGACGTCAAGCCGGGCAATGACCCGGCCCGTCAGGCAACAGTTGTGGCCGAACCGCTTGAGCGCGGCTTTGGTCTGACCCTCGGCAACGCGCTGCGCCGTGTATTGATGAGCTCCCTGCAAGGGGGCGCAATCACCTCGGTGCAGATCGACAACGTCCTGCACGAGTTTTCCTCGGTGGCTGGTGTGCGCGAAGACGTGACCGACATCATCCTGAACCTCAAGGGTGTCTCCATCCGCATGGAAGTCGAAGGGCCCAAGCGCCTGTCGATTTCCGCAAAGGGTCCGGGCGTTGTGACCGCTGGCGACATCTCCGAGAGCGCGGGCATCGAGATCCTGAACCGCGATCATGTCATCTGTCACCTTGACGATGGCGCCGATGTCTACATGGAACTGACGGTCAACACCGGCAAGGGCTATGTGTCAGCGGACAAGAACAAGCCCGAGGATGCACCGATCGGGTTGATCCCGATCGACGCGATCTATTCGCCGGTCAAGAAGGTCAGCTATGACGTCCAGCCCACCCGCGAGGGCCAGGTACTGGACTATGACAAACTGACAATGAAGGTCGAAACAGACGGGTCGATCACGCCTGATGACGCCGTGGCCTTTGCCGCGCGCATCTTGCAGGATCAGCTCGGGATCTTCGTCAACTTCGACGAACCTGAATCCGCATCGCGTCAGGACGACGACGACGGTCTGGAATTCAACCCGCTGCTGCTCAAGAAAGTGGACGAACTTGAATTGTCTGTCCGGTCGGCAAACTGCCTGAAGAACGACAATATCGTCTATATCGGCGATCTGATCCAGAAGACCGAAGCCGAAATGCTGCGCACCCCGAACTTTGGCCGCAAATCCCTGAACGAGATCAAGGAAGTGTTGTCGGGTATGGGTCTGCACCTTGGTATGGACGTTGAGGATTGGCCGCCAGACAACATCGAAGACCTCGCCAAGAAGTTCGAGGATTCGTTCTAGGACATGCACTCCCCCGGTGTACGGGGGGTGTACGGGGGGTGCACGCAATGCACCCCCTGAAAACCGGGCATACCGCCCCAAGGAGAGCCGCCGCTACGCACGTCGGCCAGACAAAGTAAAACCGCCCGTAGAGGGCATATCTGGAGAACAAAAATGCGTCACGCACGTGGATACCGCCGCCTGAACCGAACACATGAGCACCGCAAGGCGCTGTTTTCGAACATGGCAGGCTCGCTCATCGAACATGAGCAGATCAAGACCACCTTGCCGAAAGCCAAGGAACTGAAGCCGATCATCGAAAAGATGATAACGCTGGCAAAACGCGGCGATCTGCACGCCCGCCGTCAGGCCGCGTCAAAGCTGAAGCAGGACCAGTATGTCGCGAAACTTTTCGACATTCTGGGCCCCCGCTACAAGGACCGCCAGGGTGGTTATGTGCGCGTGCTCAAGGCTGGCTTTCGCTATGGTGACATGGCCCCGATGGCGATCATTGAATTTGTGGACCGTGACCGTGACGCCAAAGGCGCCGGCGACAAGGCCCGCACCATGGCAGAAGATTCCGCCGAGGATTGATCGGCTTCACATACCGACGTCAGGAACAGCCCCGCCTCGCGGGGCTGTTCGCTTTTTGTGCCCATCCCGCTTGGGTCTCAAGACCCAAACCCGCCTGATAGAAATGCACCATCTGAAATATGGGGATTGCACGCGCTGGCCCGGCTGCGCATATCTGGAGGATGAAATATCTCCTGATTTTCCTCGCCTTGCTTGCTGTCCCGCTCAGCGCACAAACGGTCCCACAGTCGTCCGCGCAAATACAACTGAGCTTTGTGCCGCTGGTCAGGCAGGCGACCCCTGCCGTCGTCAACATCTACGCGCGCAGCATCGTGAAAAGCAGCCGGACGCCGCTTCAAAGCGACCCGTTTTTCGAACGGTTTTTTCGCAGCCCCGACGCTGGCAAACCGCGGGTGCAAAACTCCCTCGGCTCCGGTGTGATCTTGGCGCAGGACGGAATTGTCGTTTCAAACTATCATGTTGTGGGAATGGCGACTGACATTCGTATTGTGATGTCGGACCGGCGCGAGTTTTCCGCCCGAGTCCTGCTCAGCGATGCCGACAGCGATCTGGCAATCCTCAAGATAGACGAGGCGTCGGACCTGCCGTTTCTGCCGCTGCGCAACTCGGATGAGGTTGAGGTTGGCGAACTTGCCCTGGCCATCGGCAATCCCTTTGGCGTGGGACAAACCGTCAGCAGCGGAATCGTGTCCGGACTGGCGCGCTCTGGTGGGCCGAACGGGGGCGGGCAAGGGTACTTCATCCAGACTGACGCGCCGATCAATCCGGGCAATTCCGGTGGGGCACTGATCGATATGAGCGGCAATCTGATTGGCATTCCCACGTCCATCCTGACGCGTTCAGGGGGGTCCAACGGGATCGGGTTTGCGATCCCCGCCAATCTGGTCGCGGCCTTCGTGGCACAGGCCCGCTTGGGCGAGACACAGTTTGCGCGCCCCTGGGCAGGGGTCAGTGGACAGTCCGTCGATGCGGATATGGCCGGGCCGCTGGGTCTGGACCGACCGGGCGGCATCATCGTGTCCGGTCTGCACCCTGCCAGCCCGCTGCGGGCAGCGGGGGTGACGGTGGGCGATGTGATCCTGGCCGTCGACGATCAAGAGGTGCATACTCCGGCCGAAATGGTCTACCGGATGAGCGTTACCGGGCTGGGTAAGTCCGCAGTCGTCACGCTGTTGCGCAACGGGGTGGCGCAGGTGGTCAATGTGACCCTGATGGCAGCCCCGGAAGTACCACCGCGCAGCCTTGTGACCCTTGGCAAGCGCAGCTTGCTGCCGGGTCTGACGCTGGTGCGGATCAACCCCGCGGTGATCGCTGAAATGAACCTTTCGCTTGCGGTGGAGGGCGTTGTGGTGACAGATCCGGGACCTTTTGGACCACGTGTGGGCCTGCGGGAGGGTGATGTGATCCTTGCCATCAACGGCGCTTCGGTGGCCGATCCGGCGACGGCACTTGCCTTGCTGAACGGCGATGCGCGCCGAATCGAAATGCTGGTCCAGCGCGGCGCACAGCGTATCGCGCTGCGGTTTCGGGTCTGATCGCGTGGTCGACCTTTTTGACAATGGCACCGAAACGCCGCGCGACAGCGCCCACCGCCCGCTCGCGGACCGATTGCGGCCGCGAACATTGGCTGAGGTGATTGGCCAGCAAAAGGTGCTGGGCCCGGAGGCACCGCTGACCGTGATGCTGGGATCGCGAAGCCTGTCGTCCTTGATCTTCTGGGGGCCGCCGGGCGTGGGCAAAACCACCATAGCGCGTCTTTTGGCGGATGAGACTGATCTGAATTTCGTGCAGATCAGCGCGATCTTCAGCGGTGTGCCAGAACTGCGCAAGGTGTTTGAGCAAGCACGCATCAGGCGTCAGAACGGGCAGGGAACCCTGCTGTTTGTCGATGAAATCCACCGTTTCAACAAGGCGCAACAGGACGGTTTCCTGCCACATATGGAGGACGGCACGATCCTGCTGGTCGGGGCCACCACGGAAAATCCCAGTTTTGAGCTGAACGCCGCCTTGCTGAGCCGCGCGCAGGTGCTTGTGCTGGAACGTCTGCCGCTGTCGGATCTGGAAAAACTGGCCACGCGGGCAGAGCAAGAGTTGGACCGCACCCTGCCGCTGGATGCGGATGCCCGTGCGGCGTTGCTTGAGATGGCCGACGGCGATGGCCGTGCGTTGCTGAACCTGATCGAACAGGTCGCGGCATGGAAGGTTGAGGGGCCGCTTGATAAAACGGCGCTGTCGGCGCGGCTGATGCGGCGTGCGGCGCAGTATGACAAGGGCGGCGATGCGCATTACAACCTGATTTCCGCGCTTCACAAATCCGTGCGCGGCAGTGATCCTGACGCATCGCTTTACTGGCTGGCGCGGATGCTGGAGGGCGGCGAAGACCCCCGCTATCTGATGCGGCGGATCACCCGCATGGCGGTTGAGGACATTGGGCTGGCGGATCCACAGGCCCAGGCGATCTGCCTGCAAAGTTGGGAAACATATGAGCGGCTGGGATCGCCGGAAGGCGAACTGGCGCTGGCGCAGGCTGTCACCTACCTGGCGCTGGCCCCGAAATCCAACGCCGCTTATGTCGCGTACAAAGGTGCGCGCAAGGCCGCACGGGAAACCGGATCGGCCCCGCCCCCGAAACACATCCTGAACGCACCTACATCAATGATGAAGGATCAGGGCTTTGGTTTGGGCTATGCCTATGACCACGATGCCGAAGACGGGTTTTCGGGGCAGAACTATTTCCCCGAAAACATGGCGCGCCCGGTGCTTTATGCCCCGGTGGAACGCGGGTTTGAGCGCGAATTGAAAAAGCGGCTCGACTATTTCACCAAGCTGCGGGCGAAACGCGGCGACAAGGTGTGATCACGCCCCGTAAAACTTGACAATCGCGCGCGCAAGGCTGACAGACCGGGCATGATTTCAACGCTTTCCCTTGTTGCCATTGGCGGCGCCATCGGTGCCTCGTTGCGCTATCTTTCCGGCGTCGCGATGCTCCGATGGACAGGCCCGTCAGAATTTCCGCTCGCGATCCTGACGGTGAACATCCTTGGCTCGTTCTTGATGGGCGTGTTCGTGATTGTGGCGGCAAATCGCGGCCTCACGCATCTAAGCCCGTTGGTGATGACCGGATTGCTGGGGGGCTTCACGACATTTTCGGCCTTTTCGCTGGAAACGGTCACGCTGATGCAGCGCGGACAGATCGGGTTGTCGGGATTATATGTGGTACTGTCGGTATTGCTGTCGGTGCTGGGATTGATGATGGGCCTTTGGTTGGCCCGAGGGGTATTTGCATGAGTCGGGTTCAGACATTGGTCGTGGAAGAAGGTGACGGGGATCAGCGGCTGGACCGTTGGTTCAAACGTCTGTTTCCGCTGATCTCGCAGGGGCATCTGGAAAAGATGTGCCGCAAGGGCGAAGTGCGAGTGGACGGCGGGCGGGTCAAGGCTTCTACCCGGCTTGAGGTTGGCCAGCAGGTACGGATCCCGCCATTGCCCGATACCGAAGCGCCACCACCGCCAAAACGCACGCGGATCACCGATGCGGATGCCAAGATGATCCGCCAATGTGTGATTTATCGCGACGATCATGTGATCGCGCTGAACAAGCCGCCGGGTCTGGCGGTGCAGGGCGGGTCGGGACAGGCCGATCGCCATGTGGATGCGCTGTCCGAGGCGCTGATGTTTGATCTGGATGAAAAGCCGCGCCTGGTGCATCGGCTGGACAAGGACACATCGGGCGTGCTGTTGCTGGCGCGGACGCGGGCGGCGGCCAAGGCGCTGACCGCCGCGATGCGGCACCGCGAAACGCGTAAGATTTACTGGGCCATCGTCGCCGGGGTGCCGACGCCCTATCTGGGCGAAATCAAGTACGGCCTGGTCAAGGCCGGCGGCCATGGCAAGGGCGGCGAGGGTGAAAAGATGATCACCGTACACCCGCGCGAGATGGACACCACGCCTGGCGCAAAACGGGCCCATACCCTTTATGCCACGCTGTTCCGCGTCGGTTCCCGCGCCGCCTGGATCGCGATGGAGCCGGTGACAGGCCGTACCCACCAGTTGCGCGCGCATATGGCGGAGATCGGCCATCCCATTGTCGGCGATGGTAAATACGGAGGTTCGGGGCAGGAAAATATGGGCGACGGATGGGGCGCACAGCTTGGCGGGATCATCTCGAAAAAGCTGCATCTGCACGCGCGGATGGTGCGGTTTGAACATCCCGAAACCCGCAAAGTGATCACCGTTACCGCAGAATTGCCCGATCATATGGCGCACAGCTGGGACACATTTGGCTGGACCGAGGACCTTGCTGACGACGATCCCTTCGAGGCGCTGCAATGAATGCATCGCTGCGACTGGTGATTTTTGACATCGACGGCACGTTGGTGGACAGCCAGGACGATATCGTCGCAGCCATGCAGGTTGCTTTTGACGTTGTCGGGGCGGATCTGCCCGACCGCTCAAGGCTCTTGTCCATCGTCGGACTTTCGCTGGATGTGGCTATGCCTGTGCTTGCACCTGATTTGGCAAGCGATGACCACGCTGTTATGGTGCGGGCCTACAAGGACGCCTATATGACGCTGCGGGCGCAGGTCGGTGTTGCACAATCCTCGCCGCTCTATCCCGGTGCGCTGGACACGCTGAAGCGGCTGCATGCGGTTCCCGATATACTTCTGGGCGTGGCAACTGGGAAATCCCAGCGCGGGCTGGAAAAGCTGATTGAGGGCCACGGGCTGGAACAGCTGTTCGTGACCCGGCAGGTGGCGGATTTCCATCCATCAAAACCGCATCCATCCATGATACTTCAGGCGCTTGACGAAACAGGGGTGCAACCGGATCACGCGGTTATGGTAGGCGACACCAGTTTTGATATGGACATGGCCGCGGCCGCTGGCGTGCGGGGCATTGGCGTTAACTGGGGCTATCATCCGCGCGCACAGCTTGCCAATGCGGCCTGTGTGATCGACGGATTTGATGAACTGCCCGGCGCGCTTGATGCAATCTGGAATGTCTGCGTATGACCGATTGGAAGGCCAAACGGTTCTGGAAAGAAGCGCACGTGGTGCCGACGGCACAAGGTTTCGCCACTGAACTGGACGGACGGCCGGTCAAGACGCCGGCCAAGCGCGCGCTGATTCTGCCGACCCGCAGCATGGCACAGGCAGTTGCGGATGAATGGCAGGCGCAGGAGGGGCTGATTGATCCGCGCACAATGCCAGTCACGCGCACCGCGAATGCTGCCATCGACAAAGTTTCCATCCAGCACGCCGAGGTTGCAGACATGCTGGCCGCTTACGGGGACAGTGACCTGCTGTGCTACCGGGCTGAGGACCCGCCATCGCTGGCTTTGCGCCAGTCCACGCTTTGGGATCCAATGCTGGACTGGGCGGAAGACACATTTGCCGTTCGCCTAAAGACACGCTTGGGCATCGTGCACGCACCGCAGGATCCCGAGGTGTTGGAAATTCTGCGCCGCCGAACCCATGCGCTCAGCGCGTTTGAACTGGCCGCGTTTCACGATCTGGTCAGCCTTTCGGGCTCCCTTGTGTTGGGGTTCGCGGCTTTGGCAGGTGCACGCCCCGCAGCTGAATTATGGGAGATTTCACGACTTGACGAGGTCTGGCAAACCGAGCAATGGGGCAAAGACGACGAAGCCGAAGCATTTGCCGCGACCAAAAAGACCAGTTTTCTGCACGCTAGGGTAATGATAGAACTCTGCCGCGCGCCATAGCACACGAATGTTGCCTTCCCTAGGGTCGCAGGCGACGCTGGCCCGGTTTTTCGGAACATACACTTGACCTTCAATTGTGAATCCGCCCAAACTACGGCGCACTGAGCAGGCTTGTGTCTGCACAGTATCGCCTCCGACGCATGAACGTGTCGGTTTAACCGCCCACCAACGTGGCGGAATATCAGGAAGAGGTAAAAATGAAGAAATCTGTAATTTTTAGCGCGCTTACCCTCGCGGGCCTTACGGCCGGTGCTGCGGCTGCCAGCACGCTTGAGGATGTCAAGGCACGCGGCAAACTGAACTGCGGCGTGACAACCGGTCTGGTCGGCTTTGCCGCGCCCGATGCCAATGGCGAATGGGAAGGTTTCGACGTGGCTGTGTGCCGCGCTGTCGCCGCTGCCGTTCTGGGTGACCCCAAGGCCGTCGAATTCATTCCGACAACGGGCAAGACGCGTTTCACCGCGCTTGCGTCGGGCGAAATCGACATGCTGGCACGCAACACAACATGGACCTTCAGCCGCGACGTGGACCTGAAGTTCGATTTTGTCGGCGTGAACTACTATGACGGTCAGGGTTTCATGGTGCCAAAGGCGCTGGGTGTGTCCTCCGCCAAGGAACTGGATGGCGCAACTGTCTGCGTCCAGACCGGCACAACAACCGAGCTGAACCTCGCGGACTTCTTCCGCAAGAACAACATCAGCTATGAGCCGGTTCCAATCGAAACCAACGCCGAAGGCCAGCAACAGTACCTTGCCGGTGCATGTGACAGCTATACCACGGACGCCTCCGGTCTGGCATCGACACGTGCCACGTTCGAGACACCGGGCGATCACATCCTGCTGCCCGAAATCATCTCCAAAGAGCCGCTTGGCCCGCTTGTCCGCCACGGCGACAACGAATGGGGTGATGTCGTTCGCTGGACAATGAATGCCTTGATCGCCGCAGAAGAGCTTGGCGTTACATCGGCAAATGTCGGTGAAATGGCCGGCAACACCAACAACCCCGAAGTCGCCCGCCTGTTGGGCACCGAAGGGACGCTGGGCGAGATGATGGGTTTGAGCGCCGATTGGGCCAAGAACGCCATCATGGCCGAAGGCAACTATGGCGAGATCTTTGCCAAGAATATCGGCGAAGAGACCCCCATCGGTCTGGCACGCGGGCTGAACGCCCAGTGGACAGACGGCGGCCTGCTTTACACCCCGCCTTTCCGCTAAACAAAACTTCCGAAGGGCACAGGACATCCTGTGCCCTTCGCACCTTTCGACCAATAATCACCCGGCCACAGGCATCGCAAAGATGTTTCAGAAAATGGGCACGGGGACACAGGGAACAGTTTCATGACAACACTCACCGACCCTCCCAAGGCGTCGTTCCGGCCCTCTATGCTGCTTTACGACACGCGATATCGCTCCATTACTTTTCAGGTGATTGCGCTGATCGTGCTGATCGGCGCGTTTTGGTATCTGGGTTCCAACCTTGCCGCAAACCTACGCGCAGCCGGTTTGAACATCAGCTATGACTTTCTGGCAAGTCCGGCCGGCTATGACATCAATCAAACGCTGATTCCCTATACCAGCCAGTCATCAAATCTTCAGGCCGCTTGGGTCGGTATCATCAACACGCTGCTTGTTGCCTTTCTGGCCTGCATCACAGCGACGATTTTCGGCGTGACGGCAGGCGTGCTGCGCTTGTCCAACAACTGGCTTGTCCGCAAACTGATGGCCTTCTACGTCGAAATATTCCGCAATATTCCGGTGCTGATCTGGATCCTGATCATCTATACGATCATGACCGTTTCAATGCCTGCGCCCAACGCGTTTCGGGGCGAAACTCCGACGTCGACAATGTTCCTTGATGCTTTCGCCTTTACCAACCGCGGGGTCTATACGCCGGCGCCGGTCTGGGGGCCGGGTTCGATGATTGTGCTGGCCACGTTCGTGCTGTCGATCATCGGCATTGTCGCCTACCGCCGATATGCCACAAAAATGCTGTATGATACCGGGCGCCTGTTGCCGATGCTTTGGCCATCGGTACTGATCTTCTTCGTGCCCACCCTTGTGGTGTTCTTCATCCTCGGTGCCCCCATTGGGCTGGACTACCCGGCGCTCCGAGGGTTCAACTTTCAGGGCGGTATCCAGATTGGCGCACCGCTGATTGCGCTATGGTTCGCGCTGTCGATCTATACCGGTGCCTTTATTGCTGAAAACGTGCGTGCGGGTATTCAGGCCGTGTCGCGCGGCCAGACCGAAGCGGCAGCGGCCCTGGGCTTGCGTCCGGGTCGCGTCATGAACCTTGTCGTCTTGCCGCAAGCGCTTCGGGTCATTATCCCGCCGCTCATTTCGCAGTACCTCAACATCACAAAGAACTCGTCGCTTGCGATCCTTGTAGGATATGCTGACATCACCGCGACCCTAGGCGGCATCACTCTGAACCAGACGGGCCGCGCGATCGAATGCGTACTGCTGCTGATGTTGTTCTATCTCATCATCTCGCTGTCGATCTCTGCGGTGATGAACGTCTACAACAACGCCACCCGGCTGAAGGAGCGCTGAACCATGTCAGACACACATGCAGAATCAGTCGCCTATGTGCGTGAAACGGCGCTGCCACAGGCCGATCCGCCGATGGCGGCATCCGGGCCGGTCTTGTGGTTGCGCACCAACCTGTTTGCCACCTGGGCAAACGCGCTGCTGACCATCGTGGCGCTTTACGTGGTTTATGTGGTTCTATCGGCAACTTTGCCCTGGATCCTGAACGGGCTGTGGAACACCGAAAGCCTGCGTGAGTGTCGTGAGACACTTGATGGCCAGGCGGGGGCGTGTTTCTCTGTTCTGACGGAACGCTGGAACCAGTTGTTGTTCGGGTTCACTTACCCGTCCGAAGCATACTGGCGCCCGACGCTGGCACTTGTCCTGCTTTTCGTGGCGGCGGCCCCGGTCCTGTTCTTTGACCTACCGCGCAAGCTGCTGATCTTTACGGCGCTTTACCCGTTTCTGGCCTTCTGGCTGATCTGGGGCGGCAGCATTCTTATCCCGCTGGTGGCGCTAGCGGGTGTCGCAGCCGGGTACTTTACCTATGAACGGCTGGTTAAAAATAACTTCGCCGCCGGTTTCTTCGGCGGCATCGCGGCGGCGGCTGTGGTGTGGGCTATCGGTGGGTGGCTGATCCCTGATAATGCATCGGCGAACGCCATCTTGCAGGCGGTGCCAAGCCGTAATTTGGGCGGGTTCATGTTGAACATGATGCTGGGCGTGACCTGTGTGTCGCTCTCCATCCCGATTGGCATCGCGCTGGCGCTGGGGCGTCAATCGAACCTACCCATCGTCAAGATGATCTGTGTGGTCTTTATTGAATTCATCCGCGGCGTGCCGTTGATCACCTTGCTGTTTGTGGCAAACGTGATGCTGGCCTACTTCTTTCCGCCGGATGCCACGGTTGATCTGTTCCTGCGCGTTGTGATCATGATTACCATGTTTTCCTCGGCTTATATCGCCGAAGTGATCCGGGGTGGTCTGGCTGCATTGCCAAAGGGGCAGTATGAGGCGGCGAATTCTCTTGGGCTTGATTATGCACAGTCGATGCGCCTGATCATCCTGCCGCAGGCGCTCAAGATCTCGATTCCGGGCATCGTCAATATCGCCGTGGGCCTTTTCAAGGACACCACGCTGGTGTCGGTAATCTCGCTCTTTGATATCGTCGGCATGATCCGCGGTCCTATCCTGGCTTCGACTGAATGGAATGGCGTTTACTGGGAACTCTTTATGTTCGCCGCCGTACTGTTTTTCGTTGTCTGCTATGGCATTTCACAATATTCGCAATGGCTTGAACGCCGTCTTGCGACTGATCATCGTTAAAGGAGGGTTGAGGCATGGCCGACACCGCAGCTAATTTGCAGGTTTCCGACGAAGTTGCTATCAGCATCAGAAACATGAACAAATGGTACGGCGCGTTTCACGTGTTGCGCGATATTGACCTTACCGTTCATCGCGGCGAACGGATCGTGATCTGCGGGCCGTCTGGGTCTGGCAAATCGACACTGATCCGCTGTATCAACGCGCTGGAAGAGCATCAGCAAGGATCAATCGAGGTTGACGGCACGCTGCTGTCTTCCGACCTCAAGAACATCGACAAGATCCGGTCAGAGGTCGGCATGTGCTTTCAGCACTTTAACCTGTTCCCGCATCTGACGATCCTTGAGAACTGCACGCTGGCGCCGATCTGGGTGCGCAAGACGCGCAAGAAAGAAGCCGAAGAAACGGCGATGCATTTTCTCGAAAAGGTGAAAATCCCCGAACAGGCCGACAAATACCCCGGCCAGTTGTCGGGTGGTCAGCAACAGCGTGTCGCGATTGCCCGATCTTTGTGCATGCGTCCGCGCATCATGTTGTTTGATGAACCCACGTCGGCGCTGGACCCCGAGATGACCAAGGAGGTTCTGGACACCATGATCGAGCTTGCCGAAGAAGGCATGACCATGATCTGCGTCACCCACGAGATGGGCTTTGCCCGTCAGGTCGCGAACCGTGTGATCTTTATGGACGAAGGCCAGATCGTGGAGCAGAACGAACCGGAAGCGTTCTTTAACAATCCGCAATCGCCACGCACAAAACTGTTCCTGAGCCAGATTCTGGGTCACTGAAACCGGGCAAGTTGGTATCCTTGGGGCTGCCCCAAGGATACTTCGCCAAGCCTGAAACCGGGCGCTATTTTGCGGCTCATCCGTCAATAACGCATGGCGCTCTTACGCCAACCCTCGCCGGGTCAGGACCTTATTCCTTTGTCGGCAGGTCATGTGGCGTCACAAAATGCACAGCGCTCCCCGTGCCCCAATCCACATTGCGCCAATCATCAATGTCGAAATGCGCCACCAAAGTAGCCCCCGTTGGATATGTCTTAAACCGGGCATGGTCCGGGGCACCATCCAGGACCTGCGCGGCCATGATGGATGTGCCGGGGTTGTGGGCCAGCATGAGCACTGTTTGCCCCGAGGCACCCCGCAATACATCAATCATCTCATGATGTGTCGCAAGATAAAGCGCCCGTGTGGTGGTGGCCGATACGTCCTTCGGAAGTTTCAACTGGTGCAGGGTCTCCCGCGTCCGTTTCGCCGATGAACACAGCACTTCATCCGGGATCAGTGCGTTGTCTCGCAGCCAGTCCCCCAGCGCCACGGCCCCCGTGCGGCCACGATCATTCAGCGACCTGTCGTGATCTGATCCGTCGCCCCCGGACCAGTCCGATTTTGCATGTCGCATCAGGATAAGGCGTCGCATGTCAGGCCCCCTTGAAGGTGTGCATATGAAAGACGGATTGCGCGGGAACGCGGTTAAGCGCTTGGGAGACGGGACAACTGCTGCGCACCTTGCAACCTTGGGTCATGCACGTTTCGCCTGCTGTGCTATCCAAATAGGCCTTGCAGGCGGGTACATCGTATCCCTGCGGTGTCAGCGCTGCAACCGGGCAGGCAGTGCGGCAGGGCTGCGCATCGCAGCTGTCACACGGGCAGGGGGGCGGTGCAGGCAAATCAACGCGATCAGCAAGCGCCAGCGCGCCGCGGAATGATACAAGCAGGCCAGCGGTATCATGGACCAGTAACCGCACTGGGGATGCATGACTGCGCCCGCTGCGCAGGGCCCAGCGATAAAATGGCAGGAAAGGTGGCCCTGAGAAGGGGAACAGCGCATCAGCGCCGATCAGGTCCGCCCATGCGCCAATGACGCGGGCAGACCAGCGGTCCATCGGATCTGCCCTGCCGTCGCGGTATTCAGGATCAGTGCTGAAGGCGGGCCAGAACACCGGTTCATCCGGCCCCAGCAACAACAGCGTCCCGCATCCCTTGAGCATGCCGTCATCAGGGGTCGGATGGAACCCGCCCAGCACTTTCAGGTGCCGGGCCTCTGCCTGCCGCATCAGCGCGGCAAATATCATCCCTGCCGGATGATGCTGCCCGCACCGTGTTCCGTGAACAGCTCTAGCAGGCAGGCATTTGGCGCACGCCCATCAAGGATCACGCAGGCGCGCACCCCGCCTTCAAGCGCATCCAGCGCGGTTTGCGTCTTGGGGATCATGCCGCCCGCGATGGTCCCATCGGCCACCATTTCGCGGATTTGTGTGGCCGTCAGTTCGGTCAGAACTTCGCCCGCCGCATTCATGACACCTGCCACATCCGTAAGCAGCAGCAACCGGTCCGCCTTGAGCGCCGCAGCAATAGCGCCGGCCGCAGTATCACCGTTGATGTTGAAAGTCTCGCCATTGCGGCCCATCCCAAGCGGGGCAATCACCGGGATGATCCCCTTGTCGGCGAAGTCGCGCAAAAGCTTCGGATTTACATCGGTTGGGGCGCCGACAAGACCCAGTTCGGGGTTCTCCTGATCGCAGATGATCAGCCCACCGTCCTTGCCCGACACGCCCACCGCACGACCGCCCTGTTCGGTGATGGCCTGCACGATCTTGGAGTTCACAACCCCGCTAAGCACCATCTCGACGACTTCCATTGTCTCGGCGTCGGTCACGCGCTTGCCGTTCACGAACTCTGATTTGATATTCAGGCGCTTCAGCATGTCGTTGATCATCGGGCCGCCGCCATGCACGATCACGGGGTTCACGCCAACCTGCCGCATCAGTGCGACGTCGCGGGCAAATTCATCCATGGCGTCATCGCTGCCCATGGCGTGGCCGCCCAGTTTGATCACGACCGTGGCATCGACAAAGCGCTGCAGATAGGGCAACGCCTCTGACAGAGTGCGGGCGGTGGTGATCCAGTCGCGGTTCATGTCCTGTTTTCTCATTTATGACCCAAGGTTAGCCCACTATAGGGACGGGGGTGGCGTTACTCCAGCGTGGCGATGATGGCACGCAATGTCGGGATCCCCCAGCCTTTTTCAGAGCTGGTAACCACAATCTCGGGGTAGGCAGCCGGGTGTTTTGCCAGCGCGCCGCGCACCTGGTCCAGCACCTTGGCACGTTCCGCTTCCTTGACCTTGTCGGCCTTTGTCAGCACCACCTGAAACGTCACCGCTGCACTGTCGAGCAGGGACAGAATTTCCTCGTCAACTTTCTTGACGCCATGACGCGCGTCTACCAACACAAAGGCGCGACGCAAGGTCTGGCGCCCGCTCAGGTATTGTTTCAGCAGGCGCTGCCATTTCTCCACCACCGGAACTGGCGCATTGGCAAAGCCATAGCCGGGCAAATCGACAAGATAGTGGTCATTTCCAGCGGTGAAGAAGTTGATTTCCTGTGTGCGTCCCGGCGTGTTGGACGCACGCGCCAACGCCTTCATGCCTGTCAGCGCATTGATCAAGCTGGATTTGCCCACATTGGAGCGCCCTGCAAAACACACTTCCATCCGATCCGGTTCGGGCAGGCCGTCCATGGCGACGACACCTTTGACGAACTCAGTCTCACCCGCAAACAGCAGACGGCCTTTTTCAGCGACCTGCGCATCGGGTTCTTCGGCGGTGGGAAACGGCAGTTGCATCAGATCACCTCAAGGCTGTCGCCGACTTTCACGGTGCCACTTTTCATGACGCGGGCATAGATGCCGAAATCCTGATGGCCCAATGTATTCAGCAGGCGCAGCGTGTCGACATCGCGCGCACCGGTTGCGGGATTGGCGCTTGTCGCCAGACAGCGTTCAATACGCGCCTCAATCCGCAAAGTCGCATCGCCAAGCCGCAGTTCGCGGTTGACCCAGTCAAATTCAGTCCAGGGCTTTGCGCCTTCAAACCAAATATTGCCGCGCCAACGCAAGCGCGACAATGACGTCTGCGCCAGCCCTTCAACGGCGGCATGGGAGGCAGCGTTGCACAGCGATACCGACGCAAAATCGGTATCGGTGAACCCGCGCCTGTCCAGCCGAAATACCTTTGCAGGTTGGGCGCGGTTCTGCGGCACCAACGGTTTGACCCAGTCGATCAGCGCGGCACCGTCGCGGTCCGGGTTCACCACAAGATCGGGACGATCAGGGTGGGTCAGCGTGACAGTCTGCGACACCTCGTCAAGCGTGGCATTGATTGCCATCAATTGCGGTGCTTTGGCACCGATGGAGAAGTTCTGAAAGGACGCCCATTCGTGCCCGTCAATCCGCGCGTGGTCATGCGCCACGGCCCAGAGCCGGTCAAAGGGCATAGCCTGGCCCTCGGTCAGGTAGACAATGCGCAGTTCCTCGCGGCCATGGCTCTTGATCGGATGCCGATAAAGCGCGCTGACCGTGATCACTTTTTCACATCCGATTTGGACCGACGGCTCAGGCTGCCTCTGATGTTGCCCAGCAGGTCGGGCTTGTAACCTTGGCTGCGCATGATCAAATACTGCTGCGTGAAGGTGATTGTGTTGTTCGCAATCCAGTAGACGACCAGCCCGCTGGCGAACCCGCCCAGCATGAACATGAAGACCCAAGGCATCCAAGCAAAGATCATCTGCTGTGTCGGATCTGTGGGTGCCGGGTTCAATTTCTGTTGCAGCCACATGGAGATACCCAGCAGCAGCGGTAGGATGCCGATAAATACCAGCGCAAGGATTGTGCCTGTCTCTGGCGCATTCCATGGCAACAGGCCAAAAAAGTTGAACAAGGATGTAGGATCAGGGGCGCTGAGATCCTGAAACGGGCCAAAGAAGGGCGCATGGCGCAGTTCTATGGTGACGAAAATCACCTTGTAGAGCGAAAAGAAGATCGGAATTTGCAGCAGGATCGGCAGGCAACCCGCAGCTGGGTTGACCTTTTCGCGCTTGTAGAGCTCCATCATGCCCTGTTGCACCTTCTGGCGGTCATCCCCTGCGTCTTTCTTCAGCTTTTCCATCTGCGGCTGAAGTTCCTTCATCTTCGCCATGGAGACGTAGGATTTATAGGCCAGCGGGAACAGCAGCGCCTTTATCAACAAGGTCAGACAGATGATCGCGACGCCCATATTGCCGATCAATTGGTTGAGGTGGTGCAGTACCCAGAAGATCGGCTTGGTCAGGAAAAAGAACCAACCCCAATCAATGCTGTCGATGAATTTGGTAACGCCTGCGGATTCGTAATCGCGCAGGATTTCCCATTCCTTTGCGCCTGCGAAAAGCTGTGTAGTGACAGTGGCACTTGCGCCTGCGGCAACGGATTGCGTCGGCAGGCGCGTCACGGCGCGGTAAACGTCCGACCGGGCGTCATAGGTCAGGGCCTGGTCGGATGCAGCACCCTTGGTCGGGATCAGAATTGCCTGCCAGAAGTGGTCGGTGAAGCCGATCCAGCCTTCGGTGACGTCCTCGCTCACGATCGCCTGGCGGCCCCACTTTGGGTTCATCTCTGAATCGGCGATATCGTCCCAGTCTGTTTCGATCAACTCGCCGTCTGCCATGGCAACGGCACCTTCATGCAGGATGAAGAACTTTTTCAGGTCTTCAGGTTCGCCGTGCTGCACGATCATGCCATAAGGCGCCAACGCAATGGCCGCGTCGCTGCCGTTGGTGACGGTCTGGCTGAGGGTGAACATATAGTTGTCATCAACCGCGATCGTGCGCGAAAACGTCTGGCCGACACCATTGTCCCACGTCAGGGTAATTGGTTTGTCGACACCCAGTGTCTCACCTTCGGACAAGGTCCATTCGGTATCGGGGCCGGGCACGGCGGCGGGGTCTATCCCGGTGCCTGCGGCCCATCCCTGCAAGGCATAATACGCGTCATCAGAGCCCTGCGGCGACAACATCGTGACGATCTGTGCGTCCTTGTCCCGCGTGGTGCGGTAATCATTCAGACGCAGATCGTCGATTCGTCCGCCCAACAGCGATACCGATCCGCTGAGCCGTCCGGTGGAAATCGGCACGCGCGGCGCATTTTTCAGCGCATCGGCGCGGGATTCGGAGTCGGCAACCGCCCCGTCGGGTGTGGCGAGGTCTGACACCGGGGCAGGAACGGTCAGCGGCGCTGTCCCGCTATCAGTGTTTTCAACCGTATCAGGTGCGGCCGGGACAGGATCTTTTGGTGGAAAAACAACGAACCACACAAGGATCACCAAAAAACTGAGCGCCGTTGCAAGGATGAGGTTCTTGTTCTGCTGGTCCATTGGGACAACCACCTGATGTCTGTAATATCAGCGTGGGTTCAACAGAGTGCGGCACCAAAGGTCAAGCGGATTCGGGACTTTTGCAAGCTGGGTGGCAGCGCTACAATTGTATGCCACCCCGCTATTTCGCTTTGCCGTCCATAATGCGCGGCACACTTTCCAGCTTGGCGTTGTGACGCGCAATCCAATCCAGGGTTTGCTCAAAGGGCATGGGGCGCGCGATACCGAAGCCCTGCACGTGATCACACCCAAGCTGCGCCAGCAGCACATGTTCTCCCACACTCTCGACGCCTTCAGCCAGCGTCTCTACTCCGAGGCGTTCAGCCATCGTCAGGATCGCGCCGATCATGCGTTGCTGCTCGGGGTCGCGGTCGGCCTTCATCACGAAGGATCGGTCAATCTTGATCCGGCTGACAGAAAACCGGCGGATCGACGCGATGGAGGCTTGGCCTGTGCCGAAATCATCCAGATCGATCCGACAGCCCAAGGCGCCCAGGGCGTTGATGTTCCGGGTGATTGTGTCCTCCGGCGCGCTGGCCACCACAGTTTCCAGAACCTCGACGGCCAGCCGGTCCGGGGTCAGATCAAAACGGTCCAGTTCCCATTTGATCTTTTCCAGAAGGCGCGGATTGTTCAGTTCGGATCCCGCAAAATTGACGCCGACCTGCGGCACGTCCACTCCTGCGCCGTCCCAAGCCTTTAACGCAGCGAAAGAATGATACATCATGACCTCGGCCAACCGCTCCAGCAGGCCCGCCTCTTCGATGGCGGGCAGGAAATCGGCAGGGGAGATCATGCCGCGCATCGGATGGCTCCACCGTGCGAGGGCTTCAAACCCGCTGATCTGACCTGTGTCGGTGGAAATCTGCGGCTGGAACCACGGTTGGATCTGACCTGCGTCCAGCGCCTGTGCGACGTCTTCGCGCAGTTCGACCCGGCTTTGGGTTTCGCGTCGCATTTGATCCGAATAAGCGCGAATAGCCGATGGGCCGCGCTTTTGTGCCTCACGCAGGGCGGTGGCAGCGGCCTGAAGCCAATCCGCGCCGGTACTGCCCGGTGCGCGGGCGTGCTGGCAAAATCCGACTGAACCGGAGACATAAACAGAAGTGCCGTCTATTGAAATCGGTTCTTCGATCACGGTCTGTATCCGCCCTGCCATCTGGATACACAATTCCAGGTCAAGCTGGCGCACCGGCGCGACACAAATGGCAAAGCGGGCGTCCCCCATCTGCCCGACAGTATCGTCGTCCCGCAGCGCGGCGACAAGGCGTTCACCCGTACGCTGCACGACGGTATCCGCAGCCCCCTGCCCAAACCGCTCTGAAAGCTGATCGAAGTCCTCCAGCGCGATATAGAATATCGCGGAATGGCGCCCCTTGTCCCGCGTGCGCAGGAAAATCTGATCGGTCAGGTCTTCAAAGACGGTGCGCTGAAACAGGCCGCTGACGGCATCACGCGGCAGGGTCACGGCAGTCCCAAAGCTGCCGTTGAAAATATAGATCATCGGTAAGGTAGCGGCCACCGCGATAAGGGCCGGTTCGCCGCCGAACCAGAAAGCGCCAAGACAAATTGCAGGCAAAAACGCGAGCGCTTGCGGCCCCGCCAGAACAAGTCCCAGCCGTCGCCGTAGTTGGGTCAGGGCAAGGGTGTAGTAGTGCGTCATCATCGGCCTCCTGCATCAGCGCGCCGCATGCGCTGTGGTAAGGCGAAATTAGGGCGAGAGGTATGTGACGTGGGTTAACGTTGGCGCGAATATTTGGCGAAATTCGCCTAAAATTCTTTTGGAGTGCGGCTTAGTCCGGCAAAATCGAACAGTTGCGAATCCAAAAGATGCGATGGCCGTGTGTTCATCAGGGCGCGGAACATGATCTGACGCCGACCGGGGCTGTTTTTTTCCCAACCGTCCAGGATTGCCTTGACCTGCTGGCGCTGCAAACCGTCTTGCGACCCGCACAGATCGCAAGGAATGATAGGATAATTCATCGCCGCCGCGAACTTTTCGCAGTCTTTCTCTGCCACATGCGCGAGCGGACGGTAGAGCAGCAGATCGCCTTCTTCATTGAGCAGTTTGGGCGGCATCGTCGCAAGCCGGCCGCCGTGAAATAGGTTCATGAAGAAGGTTTCCAGAATGTCGTCGCGGTGGTGGCCCAGCACGACTGCGGAGCAATTTTCTTCGCGCGCGATACGGTACAGATTTCCGCGGCGCAGACGGCTGCACAGGGCGCAGAACGTCCGCCCGGCGGGGATCTTGTCCATCACGATGGAATAGGTGTCCTGATATTCAATCCGGTGGGGCACGCCCATACGTTTCAGAAACTCCGGCAGGACGGTGGCGGGAAATCCCGGTTGCCCCTGATCAAGGTTGCAGGCCAAAAGCTCAACTGGCAAAAGCCCGCGCCATTGCAGTTCGTGCAGAACGGCCAAAAGTGTATAGCTGTCCTTGCCACCAGACAGGCAGACCAACCATTTGGTGCCGGGTTCGATCATGCCGTATTGGGTTATCGCCTCGCGGGTCTGTCGCAGGATGCGTTTGCGAAGCTTGCGAAACTCCGTCGTTTGCGGTGCGCCGTAGAACAATGTGTGTATGTCGTCGGGTTGGTCAAGCATCGCCAAATCCTTTGTCTTGTCGCCACATACGTTATCGTTTTCGCAGGTCAGGCACATTGTCGATGCCGCTGCCGCCCCAGGGGTGGCAGCGCGCGATCCGCCGCGCGGCAAGCCATCCGCCCTTCATCCCGCCATGCCGGGCCAGCGCCTCTAACGCATAGGCGCTACAGGTGGGATGGTAGCGGCAATTGAAGCCGACCCAAGGGCTGAACAACAGGCGGTAACCGCGCACGGGCAGGGCCAGCAGGCGTGCAAGCGGGGTCACGCGGATTTACCGTGCAGAATGGCAAGGGCTTTGCGCAGATCGGCTTGCAGCCGCTCGAACGGCAGGGCCGCTGTCGCCTCCTTGCGCCCGACAAGGACATAATCCATGCCGCAACGTCCTTCGGTTGGCAAAAGCAGGCGCGCGATTTCTCGCAGGCGGCGCTTGGCACGGTTTCGGGCCACGGCGTTGCCAACTTTCTTGGAGCATGTATATCCAACGCGGATCGCACCGGGGTTTTGCGGTGTCTCATCGTCCGCCCTCGGGCGCATCTGCAGAACGAATCCCGGCATCGCCACATGCATGGCCCGTGTCGCGCGCTGAAAATCGCGGCGTTGGCGCAGGGTGGCTATCTTGCCAACCGGCAAACATGACAAAACCGCCGGGGGCGTTTCCCCTTGGGCGGCGATTGTGCCATCCTTGGGTGCCTCCGGCGGTGTCATGTCGTTCAGATCCCTATGCGCGCATTACGCGCTCAGTGATTTGCGGCCCTGAGCGCGGCGCGCATTGATAATCTTGCGGCCGGCCTTTGTGGCCATGCGCGCGCGGAAACCATGGCGCCGCTTGCGCACGAGGTTGGATGGTTGAAAGGTGCGTTTCATCGCTCCGTCTCCGTTTTGTCGTTTGCGGGCAGTACGGATTCGATCCGCCCTGCATCAATTCAAGCCCGGTCTCTACGCATGTGCCGGCCACAAGTCAAACCCCCCGGCGCGGAAATATGCCTGCTTGTGCAACAATTTCGCGGGTTGGCCGGGCGTAATGTTTCAATCGCCCCGATATCGGGGCCGATCAGGGCGCAAAACCACACCGCGCATCAAGCGCCCGTGAGGCGACTGTCACTTGCGCAACAAAAGCGTCATCTATGCTACAGATATTTCCCATACCGTCAGGCACATGTGCAGAAATGACCCAGATGACAGAGTCCAACGACGACAAACAGGCCGGGACGCAATCTGCGTTCATCCGGTATCTCCCACTGATAACTATCGCCGTTGTGGCCGGGTTGGCCGCCTTTACCTTGCGCGATTATCTCAGCTTTGAGGCGCTGCGTGACAACCGTGAGACGCTGATTGCTTTCAGAGACAACAACTATGTTTTGACCGTGCTGGGCTTTATCGGGGTCTATATCCTGATCGTAGGATTTTCGCTGCCCGGTGCCACGGTCGCGACGCTGACAGGAGGGTTCCTGTTCGGGACCGTTTTTGGCACGGCGTTCAATGTGACTGGCGCTACTCTTGGTGCGACGCTGATTTTTCTGGCCGCCCGCATGGGGCTGGGCGAAAAGCTCAAGACGCGGATGGATGCTTCTGAAGGGATGGTGCGCAAAATCAAGGAGGGGATCGACGATAACCAGTGGTCGATGCTGTTTTTCATCCGGTTGGTTCCGGCGGTGCCCTTCTTTGTCGCCAACCTGATCCCGGCGTTTCTGGCGGTGCCGCTTTACCGTTTTGTCGTGTCAACATTTCTGGGAATCATTCCCGGCGCGCTGGTCTATACGTCGGTTGGCGCCGGATTGGGTGAGGTCTTTGCCCGCGGTGAGACGCCTGACCTTGGCATCATCTTTGAGCCACATATTTTGCTGCCGATCCTGGGGCTTTGCGCGCTGTCGTTGCTGCCTATCGCAATCAAGGCCTTTACGGGCAAGAAGGAACTGCTGAAATGAACCGCATAAAAACCGATATCCTGATCATTGGCGCAGGCTCTGGCGGGCTATCGGTGGCGGCGGGGGCGGCACAGATGGGGGCCGATGTCGTTCTGCTGGAAAGTCACAAGATGGGGGGTGATTGTCTCAATTACGGTTGTGTCCCTTCCAAGGCATTGATCGCCACCGGAAAGGCGGCCTATGGCCAACGTCATTCAGCTCAATACGGTGTGGCCGATGCACCCGGCGAAGTGGATTATGCAGCGGCCAAGGACCACGTCGCGGATGTCATCGCCCAGATTGCACCGGTTGACAGCCAAGAGCGTTTCGAGGGTTTCGGCATCAACGTGATCCGCGAATTCGGCCGCTTTATCTCGGACAGCGAAGTGCAGGCCGGTGACACGGTAATCACCGCGCGCCGGATCGTGATTGCGACCGGGTCGTCGCCCTTTGTGCCGCCGATTCCAGGACTGGACGGCGTGCCCTATGAGAC
>JAGXHC010000094.1 GCA_024636405.1 Sulfitobacter sp.
TCTGCCCGCGCTCGTTCTCGGTGCTGGTGCGGCCCGGCATGCGTCTGAACCAGATCCGCTTCAGCAGTGGCGACGCGGTGCTGGACGACGCGGCGCTGCGCGCGCTGCATGCAACAACGCCACTCGTCAACGGCGCGGCCGTAATCGACGACGGCCTTGGCTTTTCAGTTGATCTGAAACTGCCCGGCACCACCCTTGTCGGTTACCGCGCCAAACCGCACACTGGCGTCATCGACCTTGACCGCATCGGGCATTACCCGCCCGCTGACTATTGGGAAGAGGTCCACAGCACCAATGGCCAGATCATCCTTGATCCCGGCGCCTTCTACATTCTCGTCAGCCGCGAAGCCGTGACGATTCCGCCTGATTACGCGGCTGAAATGGCGCCGTATCTTGCAATGGTTGGGGAATTTCGCGTGCATTACGCTGGCTTTTTCGACCCCGGCTTCGGCCATGCTGCCGCAGGCGGCGCTGGCTCGCGCGGCGTGCTCGAAGTGCGCTGCCATGAGGCCCCTTTTGTGCTGGAGCACGGGCAGGTCGTGGGCCGCCTGGTGTACGAACGCATGGCCGAAGTACCGACCCAGCTTTACGGCGCCGAAATTGCGTCAAACTATCAAGGTCAGGGCCTCAAACTCAGCAAACACTTTCAGGCGCCGAAATAGCGCCCTTCCTTTACCATTCTTTTGGCTCCAAATATCCCGGGGGTCCGGGGGCTGGCCCCCGGGGTCGCTAACTTGCAAGCTCAGTTCAAATTTATCAGAACTTCGACATACGCCGCATGGCACGGATCGACTGCTTGGCCTGACGCGCAGGTTTCTGCCCCTGCTTGCCTTGGCTTTTGCCCTGAGGTTCAACCGGGTTGCCGTAATCGTCAATCTCACCCACGGGTCCGTCCTGGCCATTCTTGCGTTTGCCCAGTTTGCCCGCCTGGTTGATTCCAACATCAAGCCCTTTGTTAACCACCCGACGCATCACCTGTCGCATGATCATGTTGATTATTTGGTTCATTTCAGTGCCCCTTTACTTGCCTCACCCGCAATATAGCACGTAATGCGGCGATTTTCAGGCGATATTGCTTCAATCTTCAAAAAGCTCACTCTGACCTTCAGCCGATTCCTCTTCGTCCTCGCCTGCACCCATGAAAGGGACGGTGCCCAGCGGCGGCCGGTTCTCCAGCAGACCGGCCGAGCGCAATTCCTTAAGCCCCGGCAGATCGCGCGCGTTCTCCAGTCCGAAATGATCAAGGAACCCTTGCGTGACAACGAATGTAACGGGGCGTCCCGGCGTCATCTTGCGACGACCAAAGCGGATCCATTCCAGTTCCAACAACTGATCGACTGTGCCGCGTGACACTGATACGCCCCTGATTTCTTCTATTTCCGCTCGAGTAACAGGCTGGTGATAGGCGATTATCGCAAGGGTCTCGATCGCGGCACGGCTCAGCTTGCGGATCTCGACGGTTTCCTTCTGCATCAAAAACCCCAGGTCCGCTGCCGTGCGCAGGGCATAGCCGTCGCCCATCTTCATCACCTGCACACCGCGTCCTTCGTAGCGGCGGCGCAGTTGCGCCATAGCCTCGCCAGCGTCGCAGCCATGCGGCAGGCGCGCTTCAAGCTCGCGCAGGCTGATCGGCTCAGTGGTGGCAAAAAGCACCGCTTCGATCATGCGTTCCTGCTGCACCATGGGTGGCGCATCAAAAAGGCTTTCCTCATTTTTATCAATATCTTCTCTCACGACGCTAATCCTTCTTGCGCACCTGAATCGGTGCAAAAAGAGCGGATTGCCTCATCTCCAGATGCCCTTCCTTGACCAATTCCAGCGAGGCCGCAAAGGTGGATGCAGTGGCTGACCGCCGCCGTGCCGGATCGGCCTCCCACCCTTCGGGCAGATAGCTCGTAAGCTCCGACCAATCTCTGGCATAACCGATCAGCCCGCGCATCCGCTCCAATGCCTGTTCCATCGTAAAAATTGCATCGCGGTCCATTACGAACGGGCGGAAATCATCACGGGTGCGGATCCGGGCATACGCCTGCATCAGATCCACCAATGACGCCGTATAGCTGACCCGCCGAACACGTTGCACTTCATGTGTCTGGCCCCGCGCAAAGAAATCGCGGCCCAGTTGATTACGTGCCATCAGCCGCGCGGCCATGTCACGCATCGCTTGCAACCGCTCAAGCTGAAACGCCAGATGTGCAGCCAATTCTTCGCCCGACGGCCCCTCTTCGTTGGGATCGGGCGGCAGCAGCAGCCGCGACTTAAGGAATGCCAGCCACGCCGCCATCACCAGATAATCCGCGGCCAGTTCCAGCCGCAACGATTTGGCCTTTTGAACGAATGAAAGATATTGCCGCGCCAGCTGCAGCACCGATATTTTGCGCAGATCAACCTTTTGCGTCCGGCTCAGCGTCAGCAGCAGATCCAGCGGGCCTTCAAAACCGTCCACATCCACGATCAGCGCCTCGGCGGCCAGCCGTTCGGCAACCGAAACACGGTCTTCCTCGAATGTGGTTTCAGCCATGCGCAATCCCGCCCAGAAGCGCCTCAAGCTCGGCGTCCATGGCGGGAATGTCAACATCGTCCGGTGTCAGACGCGCCGTGAGGGCCCGGTCCGCACGGGTTTGGGCGGCATCGCTCATGTCGCCCGCCGCCTGCGCCACCGCGGCACGGTCTTGCAGCGCGGCATTGCAATAAAGCACCACATCGCAGCCCGCCGCAATCGCCGCGCGGGTATTGTCCACAGGCGCGCCGCTCAACGCTTTCATTGAAATATCATCTGTCATGATCAGGTTATCGAAACCGATTTCCTCGCGGATCAGCCGCATCACCCTGCGCGACAGCGTCGCAGGGCGGTCGTCAATCGCATCATAAACCAGATGCGCGGTCATCCCCATCGGCAGATGGTTCAGCCGCCGAAACGGCAGAAAATCCGAATGATGCAGATCCACCGCAGAGGCTGTCACCACCGGCAGATCATGATGGCTGTCCATCGTCGCGCGACCGTGCCCCGGAATGTGCTTCAACACCGGCAGCACGCCCCCCGCCAATAATCCTTCCGCAGCGGAACGGCCCAGCATCGCCACCCGCACAGGGTCCGCGCCATAGCAGCGGTTGCGCAGAAATTCATGGGTCGCGGGCCCGGCCAGATCAACCATCGGCGCACAGTTGCTGTCCACCCCGATCGCGCGCAACTCATCCGCGATCAGCCGGTACCGCAGATACATCGCGCGGGCCGCATCCGCCCCGGCCAACGCCACAAAATCAAGCGGCGGCAACCAATCGCGCCAGACCGGCGGGCGCAGCCGCGCCACCCGTCCGCCTTCTTGATCAATGGTAATCACAGCATCATGGCCCGCAGCTTCACGCAGCTCTGCGCACAGGGCGCGCACCTGATCCGGCGTCTCGATATTGCGCGCGAACAGGATGAAACCAAAGGGCCGAACATCGCGAAACAGCGCTTTTTCGTCCGGTGTCAGCCGCAGACCCGTCGCGTCCAGTATCGTCGCGCCAAAGCGCATCACCGCGTGACCACAGGAATGCAGTCAGCCTTTTCCGCCACCAGCGCAGAACAGAAACGCCGCGCGTCCGCAATATCCTCAAATCCCATAGCCCGCAGACGGTAGAACACCCGCCCGCCGCTCGTGGCCTTCTGCACCACCCGCTGTTTGCCCTCAAGATAGGCACCGAAACGCCCATGCAGCTTTGTCCACTGCTCGCGCGCCACCTCAGGGCTGTCGAACGCACCCAACTGCGCCAGCCGCGTGCCCTTGGGCAGGCTGTCGCCATCAACCTCATTGTCCGGCGCAGGGCTGCTTTGGGCGACGAAGGACGCCGCAAGCACATTGACAGGCTCAAGTGGCCGCTTTTTGGGCCGCAAGGACTGGCGCACGCCCGGCGCGTCCAGCACGGCAGCAGCGGCTTTGACCTCGGCGGCCTGCACCTCCTGCACAACCTCTTGAGTGACGGTGGCCACGACGTCGGCCACATCCTTGTCCAACGCGCTCATCGGGGTGACACCTTCGGTCAGCTGCGCCACCAACGATTCAACATTCCCGGCATTCAGCGCGCCCGAGACATCCAACGACGCCGCCTCTGGTTCCGCCACCTGTGGCGCCTCTGCCACCATCGCGGCAGGAATAATGCGGTCTTCGGCGGTCAGATCAATCGGCGTCGGCGCAAGTCGCAGTTCATCCGCTGGTTTGCCTGCGGTGCCTTCGGCTGCGATCACATTGACCGACAGCCCCTGATGCGCGGCAAAATCGCCGCCCGGTTTTTCAGGCCGCACCCGCATGTCGCCTTGTGCCGCGCGCACCACCGGGATGCCGCTTACGTCGCGCACGATCAGCTTGTAACCCCAGACACCAATGCCCGCGATCAATGCCAGCGACACCACTGCACCGGTGACATTCGTCAGCTTCGTCAATGCGTTCGGCGCCGTTCTTACAGTATATTCCTGGTCGGACTCGTCATCATATCCCCCCGACATCGGGGATGCTGTGAAATCTGCCATGTTTGCCTCGCTGCCCGCCAAGGTACATTGCCTCGCGGGTCTGATCGTTACTTTACCTGTCGCGGCACGTGGTGCGTTTATCGCATCTCCTGCGCCGGTGTGACCCCAAGAATACCAAGACCGGCTGCAATTACAATCGCCACGGCGCGGGCAAGAGCGATTTTTGCCTGACTGGTCGCGGCATCACCGTCCTGCAGGGCGCGCAGATTGTCGTCCGACCGGCCCAGATGATAGAGCCCGTGGAAGTCCGATGCCAGTTCGTAAAGATAGAACGCCACCCGGTGCGGCTCATGCGCGCGCGCCGCCGTCTCAACCAGACGCGGCCATTCCGCCAGTTTGCGCAGAACTGCCTGCTCGGCCGTGTGGTCCAATTTGCTCAGATCCGCAGCTGCCAGCGTGGCGTCATCCACGGCCACACCCGCCTCTACCGCCTTGCGCAGCACCGATGCCACGCGGGCATGGGCATATTGCACGTAGAAAACCGGATTGTCTTTCGATTGCTCCGTCACCTTCGCAAAGTCAAAATCCAGCATCGCATCGTTCTTGCGCGTCAACATGACAAAGCGCGTCACATCCGGCCCCACCTGATCGACAACATCGCGCAGGGTCACAAAGGTGCCTGCCCGCTTTGACATCTTGAAAGGTTCGCCATTCTTGAACAGCTTGACCAATTGCGTCAGCTTGATATCCAGCGGTACGCGCCCGTCAGACAGCGCCGACACCGCCGCCTTCATGCGTTTGACATACCCGCCATGATCCGCCCCGAAGACATCAATCAGCGCATCAAATCCACGCTGCACCTTGTCATAATGATAAGCAATGTCAGGCGCGAAATAGGTCCAGTCGCCATCGGACTTCATCACCGGGCGGTCAACGTCATCGCCATGTGCGGTGGATTTGAAAAGGGTCTGCTCGCGCGGCTCCCAATCCTCGGGCGTCTTGCCCTTTGGCGGCTCCAGCACGCCTTCATAGATCAGCCCCTTGGACTTCAGGTCCGCAATCGCCGCCTCGATCTTGCCGGTCCCGTACAGCGACTTTTCGCTGTAAAACACATCCATCTCAACACCCAACGCCTTGAGATCGGCCCGGATCAGACCCATCATCGCATCGGTTGAGAAATTGCGCACATCATCCAGCCAGACGTCCTCGCCTGTGTCGACAAAGGCGTCGCCGACCTTGGCCTTCAGCGCCTCACCGACCTCGATCAGATAATCACCGGGATAGGTGCCCTCGGGCCAGTCAACGGTCAGGTCATGCGCTTCAAGATACCGCAGATAGACCGACCGCGCCAACACATCCACCTGCGCCCCACCATCGTTGATGTAATATTCCCGCGTGACGTCAAAACCCGCGAAATCCAGCAACGACGCCAGCGCATCGCCAAAAACCGCGCCGCGTGTATGCCCGACATGCAGCGGCCCGGTGGGGTTGGCCGACACATATTCCACGTTCACCTTGCGTCCCTGTCCCAAAGCCCCGCGGCCAAACCCCGTGCCTTGTGTCAGAACCGCCCCGGCGACCTGTTGCCAAAGCCCTGCTGCCAGCCGCAAATTCAAAAAGCCCGGCCCCGCCACGTCCGCCGCCGTAATGCGCGCGTCTGCCATCAACTGCGTCGCCAGCGCTTCGGCAATATCGCGTGGCTTCATCCCCGAGGGTTTGGCCAGCACCATTGCTGCATTGGTTGCCATGTCGCCATGCGACGCATCGCGCGGCGGCTCGACCGTGACCGCGTCAAACACCAGATCTTCAGGCAACGCACCCTGGGATACCATGGTTTCAAGCGTCGCGATCACCAGCGCGCGGATATCGGCAAATAAATTCATGTCAGGCTTCCTTGTTCAGTGCCCATGTATCATCTGGATGGGTGCCGTCAATCAAGGGCCGGATGCCTGAAAGGCGCGCAATAAGTCAGCTTAGATCCAGCACCGCACCAGGCACCGATTGCCCCCTCTCGCTGCCAAGGAACAGCAACGGCTCAATGGCGCGCGCCATCTGATTTTGCGGCACGATCAGCGTGTGCACACGTACACCGTGCCCCGCCAGCTCCCGCGCCAGCGCCTGTCCCGCCGCCGCAACAGCACCGCACATCCCCTGCCCGCTCAGCGAAAGCGGCTCCACCGGGCGCCGCACCACATTGATCAGCGCACCCCGGCCCGCAATCAGCCCACGGCCCTTGCTGCGCAAAAGCGCCGTCAAAGCGTGCATCTGTTCGGAAATTTCCACGCCCCGCTGTAGCGGCATGAGGTTCACCAGAAGGTGCAGCGGCGTATCGCCCCAGGTGTCCCTGATCAGATCCAGTGTTTCACGGTGACACCTGTCCACCACCAGCGGCTCAATCAGCCGTGGCGCCAACCGCGCCAGCGCCTCCAGCTTTTTGGCCTCCCGGTCGATCACCACCACCCGCGCCCCGTCACCCGCCAATGCCTGCGCCAGCTTCGGACCCGGAGACTGGCACGCCGCAACGATCACGGCAACGCGCGCGCCAGATGCGTGTTCACGAGGGGCGGCTGTATCTGTTTTCATTTCCATCCCCCCTGATACCACGCAATCACCCGGCGCAAAAGCAAGGACCGCAGCGCCCCGGCCGCATTGATCCTGTATCTTCTGGCCCCAAATATCCCGGGGTCTGGGGCAGCGCCCCAGCCGGTCGGATCGCGTCAGCGAACCGAGATTGCCCGCGTCATACCGCTGCACGCCGGTGCAACCCGCGTCAGGTTTTCCCCAGCAACCTTGCATGTTCCTGCAGGGCAAATCGGTCCGTCATTCCCGCGATATAATCGCAGACCATCCGCGCCAGCGTGGTGCGGTCCTGCGCGGCCTCCTCGATCTGGCGCGCCCAGTGGCGTGGCAACATCTCAGGATGTGCAAGAAACAGCGGAAAAAGATCCTCGACCACCTGCGTGACCTCACCGCGCTTCACCATCACTGATGGCGCGCGGTACATGTGCTCAAACAAAAATGCTCTGATCTCACGCAGGTCACGCCACATCGGGTCTGAAAACCGGATCACCGGGCGGCCCAGATGCCGGATATCTTCCGCCGATCTTGCGCCCGCATCCGCCAGGACCGCGCGCGAGGTCTCAATCACATCCGCCACCATCACCCCGAACACCCGCCGCAGCGCCTCATGCCGCCGCCGATAAGCATCGGTATCCGGATATTCGGCATCCACCTGCGCATAGGCTGGTCCGACCAGCGGTAACGCCGCGATTTCTGCTTCGCTGAACAGCTTTGCGCGAAGCCCGTCATGCAGATCATGGTTGTTATAAGCAATGTCGTCCGACAAGGCTGCCACCTGCGCTTCGGCGCTGGCATGGCTGTGCAGTTCCAGATCATGCCGCGCATCGTATTCCGCCAGCGCATAGGGCAGATCCCCGGTCACAGGCCCGTTGTGCTTGGCGATCCCCTCCAATGTCTCCCACGTCAGGTTAAGCCCATCAAAAGCTGCATAGTGGCGCTCCAGCGACGTCACGATGCGGATCGCCTGCGCGTTATGATCGAACCCGCCGTAAGGCACCATCAGCGCATGCAGCGCATCCTCACCTGTGTGTCCGAACGGCGTGTGCCCCAGATCATGCGCCAGCGCGACCGCCTCAGTCAGCTCCGCATTCAACCCCAGCGCGCCTGCGATCGTGCGCGCCACCTGCGCCACCTCGATGGAATGGGTCAGGCGCGTGCGGTAATAGTCGCCCTCATGTTCAACAAAAACCTGCGTCTTGTGCTTGAGCCGCCGAAAGGCGCTGGCATGGATTATCCGGTCCCGGTCCCGCTGAAAACAGGACCGGAAAGTGCTTTCCTCCTCCGGCACCAACCGTCCCCTGGTCGCCGCCGGATCAGAGGCAAAAGTTGCGCGCATAAAGCGTGGTCCTTGTGGCCTGTCCTTGGGACTTCTATATTACACGGCAAGACGGATGGAAACCGACGCATCGGAGCACCTGAAATGAACCTGCCACCCAAAGTCACCCCGCGCGCCTTTGCCCGGCTCGCCGAAATTGGCGCCGCTGCCGAAGGCAAGGCCCTGCGCGTTGCTGTCGATGGGGGCGGCTGTTCGGGCTTTCAGTACGAAATCGCATTGGACGCGCCGGCGGGCGACGATCTGGTTTTGGAAGGCGACGGTCAAAAAGTGGTGGTCGACGCGGTATCTTTGCCGTTTCTGGCCAATGCGGTCATTGATTTCTCCGAAGAGCTGATTGGCGCGCGTTTTGTGATCGAAAACCCCAATGCGACCAGTTCATGCGGCTGCGGCACGTCCTTCTCGATGTAGGTGCCGTTTCTGATGCAGGTGCCGCGCGTCAGTTTCCGGCGCGCGCGAACCCCTCAAAGAATCCATCGAAACACGAACTGGACCGTTCCGCTTGCACCAGAACGCCATGCGCATCCGGCCCCAGATAGGCCAGCACATGCGCACGCATCGCACCCCAGTCGCTGCTGCGCCGTGCCCCCAGATCATACATGCACTCTGACATTGCGCGCAGCGCCCCCGGTGCGGTGCCTGCCCGCGCAAATCGCAATGACCCTTCCGGCACCGCTGCGCCAAACCCGGATCCACCCGCCACCCGCGCGGCCCATCCCGTGACCAGATATTCGTGGTAGCCATCGTGTAGCGTGCCCTGCCCGTCCGCCAGCACCGAATATCCCGCATGCGTGGCCTGCACTGCCGCGTCCCATATTTCACTTGGGCGCTGTCCGGCAAAACGCAGCGCGGTGCAGACCTCTGCCAGCAGATCCATATCGCCGTCCAGAAACGCCAGCAGCCCCGCGTATTGCAGGCTCAGATGCGCCTGCGTCCCGATTTCCGGCACACACGCACCGTAGTTCGACAGATAAAACACCAGATGTGTCAGCTCATAGGCAGCCTTCTTGTTCGGCATGGCAAATGTAGCACTTTGCGCCATGAACCGGTGCAGCCGCGCGCCCAAGGCGCCACCGTCCACGGGCCCCGCTGCACCGCGCCGTGCCAGCAACCGCCGCGCCTCGGCGCGTTGCAGATCCGACATCTCGGACCGCGCCAGACCTTGGCGCGCCACGCGCGCGCACAGCGCAGCGCCCTTGTCACCGCGCATTCCCAGATCTTCCAGATCAAGGCAGATCGACAACAAAAACCGGTAATACTGCGGAAAGAACCGCAAACGCTCGTCGATATTGTCGTAGAATTCGGTGAAAACCGCCAGATCGTCCGGTGCCACATCTGCACCGGTCGTCACCAGAATACCAAGCAACTCCGCGTTTTCCTTAAGCCAGAATACATCGTCTGGCGCCCTGCGCTGCGTCGCAAAGCAGCTTAGCAGGCGCGCACGCGCTGTTTGCGGGCTGCAGCGGCCTGGCAGGTTCAGAGTAACGACATTGGACATGGCCGGGGTTCCTTGCGTGCGGTGGCCCCGGCACCTCTCGATGCCGGGGCGGGCGTCAATCGGCAGGGGTTCAGCAGCTGGTGGTGAACAGCTCTACCTTGTCGCCCGCGACGCTGTCGCTTTGCGCCGTGACGCAGCTGGTTGTGAACATCTCTACGCCGGCACCACTGTGCGTGTCAGTCACCGCCGCGACGGAGCCAGAGGTGAAAAGCGCTGTGCCATTCCCCTCGAAGATCGATGTCTCAGTTGGCGCGGCAGACTGGGTGATGGGAGTTTGGGCGGCGGAGGTCTGGATTTGTGCGCGTGCTGTCATGTGGAATATCCTTTTGGTTCATTCAAGTACAGGTTGTAGTGACGATACGCTTGCCCGTTTAGAGTGTTTCGCCAACCGGAAATTTCAGCGCCCGCGCCCATAGGTCGTTCTGTCCACAGCAGGGTCAGCCGCTAACCTGCCCGCCACCGTGGCTCCAATCAGATTGTCCACAGGTGAGAAAAAATGTTATGCACAGGCCGGTATTGTTGACGTTTCAGCACCAATTGTTGGTTGGAATCTGCCTTAGCGCGACTAATTCACACCCGAATCACGTTAAACGATTGCAACGCGTCCCTTGCCCCAACCCGCAGTTTCGGCGATGACATGGGCACCTCACACGAAAGCGCCGCCATGAAAATTGCCACCTTCAATATCAACGGGATCAAGGCCCGCGCCGAAGCGCTGCCCGCCTGGCTGGACGCAACTGCCCCCGATGTCGTGCTGCTGCAAGAGATCAAATCAGTGGACGAAGGTTTCCCCGGCGCGCTGTTCGAGGACCGCGGCTATAACGTCGAATCTCACGGCCAGAAATCCTTTAACGGTGTGGCGATCCTGTCAAAGTACCCGCTGGAGGATGTCACCCGCGGCCTGCCCGGTGATGACACCGATGAACAGGCACGCTGGATAGAAGCAACGGTCGTCGGGGACCGCGAGGCACTTCGGATTTGCGGGCTTTACCTGCCCAACGGAAACCCTGCGCCGGGTCCGAAATTCGATTACAAACTGGGGTGGATGGAGCGCCTGAAAACCCGCGCCGAAGCATTGTTGGCGCAAGAAGTGCCGTTCCTGATGGCGGGCGACTATAATATCATCCCGCAGGCCGAAGACGCCGCCAACCCGGACGCCTGGCGCGAAGACGCTCTGTTCCGCCCCGAAGCCCGCGCAGCATGGCGCAAAATCATCAACCTGGCTTTGACGGACGCCTTCCGCGCCCGCGTGCAAGGACCAGGGCATTATTCATTCTGGGATTATCAGGCCGGTGCGTGGAATCGCAACATGGGCATCCGCATCGATCATTTCCTGCTGTCGCCAACCTGCGCCGACATGCTGCGCGACGTCGGGATCGACAAGGACGTGCGCGCCGGTGAAAAGCCGTCGGATCATGTGCCGGTCTGGGTTGATCTGGATGTCTGACGCCCGCTGATCCCAAAGATCGCGGGCCTGCCCCTAGGCTTGCAACTCCGCGTCCCAATACAGGAAATCCATCCAGCTTTCGTGCAGATGGCCCGGCGGGAACTTCCGCCCCATATTGCGCAACTCTTCCGCACCGGGCTGGCGGGGCGGCTTGCGCAGCGACATGCCGGTGTGATGCAGCGCCTTGGCCCCCTTGCGCAGGTTGCACGGGCTACAGGCCGCCACCACATTCTGCCAGCTTGTCACGCCGCCAGAGGCACGCGGCACCACATGATCAAAGGTCAGATCCCCGCGCGCGCCGCAGTATTGACAGCGAAATTCGTCCCGCAGAAATAAATTAAAGCGCGTGAAGGCCACGCGCTTTTGAGGTTTTACATAATCTTTCAGCACCACAACCGACGGTATTCGGATCACCGTCGATGGGCTGCGCACCACGTCATCATATTCGGCAACAATGTCGACCCGGTCCAGCCATTTGGCCTTGATCGCCTCCTGCCAGGGCCAAAGCGACAGCGGATAATAGCTCAGCGGTCGATAATCCGCGTTCAGCACCAAAGCGGGCCGATGTTTAAGACTTGCCGGATTACGCACAAAATCCGTTCTGAAATCACCGTCCATGCTGCGGGCTGTCCTCTGCCGATCCTTATCCGCCAGACCGCCACGCCACCTGCGGTCGATTTGACTATATCTCGTGGCTTTGCGCTGGCAAGTCAAAGCTGCTCACCAGATGTGCGACACTCTCGGCAGACAAAGATAGTGCAAACGGGGCTGGCGATGCGCCGGTCAGAATGCCAGCTTGTCGCGCATAAAGGCCAACGCAATGCTCAGCCCGTCTGGCGCAATGCCGTGGCCGGTGCCCTTCATTACATGGGCGAATACATCTTCCCACCCCGCCCCGTGCAATGCCTCAACGGCCTGCGGCAGCGACTGCGGCGGCACCACATCATCAGCGTCACCATGCACCAGCAACATCGGCGGGCGCACCTTTACGTCATCGACCAGCGTCTCAGGCGACAGCATCCGGCCCGAAAAGCCGATAACGCCCGCAAGCGCATCATCGCGGCGCGGGGCCACATGCAGCGCCATCATGGTGCCTTGCGAAAAGCCGAACAGCACCACTTGTTCGGGCAGCACGTCCTCGTCCACCATCAGCGCATCCAAAAACGCATCAAGATCGGCGACCGCGCTTGCCATCCCGCGCGCGGCTTCTTCTTCTGAGGAATTGTCGATCCATGGGATCGGAAACCACTGGAAACCCATCGGGGCCCCGGCACAGGCTTCGGGCGCATCCGGTGCCACGAACAACGTGTCCGGCAAATGCTCTGCCAACGGATCGGCCAGCCCCAGAAGATCTGCGCCATTGGCACCGTAGCCGTGCAAAAAGACCACAACCGATCCAACCTCGCCCGAAGCAGGCTCCCGGCGCTCTGCGTTCAAAACCCGTGTCATGTGATCCCCTCTCTTTGTTTTGCCACCCGGTAGTACGTAAACAGCAACCGCGCCGCAACCGATCGCCAAGGTGACCACGCGACCGCGCGCTGTGCAAGGGCCGCCGACGTGGGCCGTGCGTTCAGTGCAAACAGGATCCGCGCGGCTTCCTGCAACGCCAGATCACCGGGCGCAAAAACATCGGCCCGCCCCAGCGCGAACATGGCATAGACCTGCGCCGTCCAGACCCCGATCCCCGGCACCGCCGTCAGTGTCGCCATCACATCAGCGTCGGGCGCACTGCGCAGCGCAACGTAATCAATATCCGCCGCCGCCAACGCCTGTGCATAACGGATCTTCTGGCGGCTGAATCCGACGGCGCGCAATCCGTCCTCGCCCGCACGCAAAACCGCATGCGGGCCGACCAGCCCCGCTTCAACCATGCGCGCCCGGATCGCATCGGCAGAGGCGACGCTGACCTGCTGGCTCACAATTGCACCAAGCAACGTGTCAAACCCGTCCCGTTTCAGCCGCAGCGGCAACGGACCCGTCTGGGCAAGGGCCTGTGCAAAGCGTGGCTCAATCGCTGCCAGATGCGCGGCACCTTCGGCCACATCCCCGGCGCACGTGATCACCCGGCCCGCGCTCACAGTGCTGCCACATAATCCAGCGCCGCATTGATTTCCCAGACGACGCAAGTTGGATCGGGATGGATCGGTCGGTCAATCAGGATCACATCCAGATCAAGTGCGGCCGCCGCGTCCAACTTGGGACGGCTCGCCTGTCCGCCAAGATTGCGGCACATCAGCGTATCAATTTGATATCTGGTGAATAAATCGACTTCGCCTGCAACGTCAAACGGCGCCGTGCCAAACACCGGCTCGACAAAATCGAAAGGGGCCGGGCGCGCGTGCTGCGTTGTCTGGCGCACAAAAAGGCGTGCGCCGGGAAACGCCGCACAATCAGCCA
>JAGXHC010000095.1 GCA_024636405.1 Sulfitobacter sp.
CGTCAAGGATCCGGCAGATTGTCTGCATAGCCTGCGCGCCTACAGGATCGGAACAACGGATATGACAATGGCGCCTGAAACCACTTCGAAAAGCGGCGAGACGGATCTTGATCCGGAGGCGCTGAAAGCGATCCGTAACCTTATTGCAACGGAGCCGGGACATACCATGCACGATGTGGCTGAGACTTCGGTCGAGAAGCCTTGCGTTCCAAAACAGCGGGTTACACCACAGTCCTCCCTAGAACCTGCGCCACCACCCGCGGCGACCGCCACTTTGAAGGGGCGCGACAAAATGCCAAAGCTCAACCCTCAGCGCGAAGAGAAGGAGCCCGGACCGCTGGCCGTGTTGCTTGAACGGATAAGGTCGCGCGTGCTGGGTTATCGCCCGACACCCCGGCACATCGTTCTGGCGTGTATCGCTCTGCTGATCTTGTTTCGACCCTGGCTCATTGTCGGTCTGCTGTCTCTGGGTCTGTTTATTCTGACCGGTGTCTTTCTGGTGCTTGGCTATGATGGATTTTGGTTGCGCGCGATGGCGTCTGGGCGATGGTACGCACAGCGTCGCCCGTCCCGCGCGGCTGAGCTGCACCGCAAACTGGATGGTTTCGCCGTAAGATTTGATGCCTTTCTTGACCGATTTCCAGAAGGATCGGTCGATGGTCTTTATCTGCCTGATTTCGGCGATGTCGCCGAGGCAGAGGCGCGCCACGATGCGTCGCTTGATCGTCGGTTCGACACGCTGCGCGAAACCTGATCACACATCGGGACGGCGACTGAGGGCAGTGCAGCCTTGAACCCGCGCGTTGGACCCGTTACATCCGCGGCACCGGGCAACACAGGTCCGCACAAAACAGGATACAGTCATGGCCACTACCAATCCGCTTCAGTTCATCCAGCAGGTCCGCGCAGAAGTGTCCAAGATCGTGTGGCCGACGCGGCGCGAAGTTATGCTGACCACTGTGATGGTATTTATTCTTGCCGCGCTCACTGCGATCTTCTTTGCAGTCATCGACATTTTGATCCGGGGCGGCCTGCAACAGGTGCTTGAGATGTTCGGCTGATTTCCCTCGGGGGAACAATGGGGCGCGCTTTAACCCCTTGAATCATCTCGACGTGCGGGCTATTGCGCAGTCCTGACCTATAGAAATGGCGTGCGGCGATTCGTGTTGCGCGCCGATTTTTTGTTCGGGTCGGACAGGCAAGAGCCTGGGATAATTCACGAATTTGGCGCAGCCTGCGGGCCGCGCGCCGCAAGACTAGGGACCAGAAATCAAATGGCAAAACGGTGGTATTCGGTCAGTGTCCTGTCGAACTTCGAAAAGAAGATCGCTGAACAGATCCGCACCACGGTCGCTGAGCAGCAGCTTGAGGACCAGATTGACGAAGTGCTGGTGCCCACAGAAGAAGTGATCGAAGTCCGGCGCGGCAAGAAGGTCACGTCGGAACGGCGGTTTATGCCCGGTTACGTGCTGGTGCACATGGAAATGTCCGACCGGGGTTATCATCTGATCAACTCAATCAATCGCGTCACTGGGTTTCTGGGTCCGCAAGGGCGCCCGATGCCGATGCGTGACGCCGAAGTTCAGGCAATTCTGGGTCGCGTGCAAGAAGGCGAAGATGCGCCGCGTACGTTGATCCACTTCGAAATCGGCGAAAAGGTCAAAGTGGCCGATGGCCCGTTCGAAGATTTCGACGGCATGGTCGAGGAAGTCGACGAAGACAACCAGCGCCTCAAGGTGACTGTGTCGATCTTTGGCCGGGAAACGCCTGTCGAATTGGAATTCACCCAGGTCAACAAACAGATCTGAGTGTCAGGTGCGTGGGAACACGCACCCTGCGGTCTGAAAGGACCGTTCGTTTGTGGGAGGTGAGGGGCGCGCGCGCTCTGGTCCGGACCACGCTAGCAAATGGATCACACCGCGTTGTGGTTCTGTAGGGTGCGTGGTCTCACGCACCGATGAAAAAGGAGAGGGCCAATGGCCAAGAAACTCGTCGGAACGATGAAGTTGCAAGTGAAAGCGGGTCAAGCAAACCCGTCCCCACCCGTCGGCCCAGCATTGGGTCAGCGCGGCATCAACATCATGGAATTCTGCAAGGCATTCAACGCCAAAACCGCAGACCTGGAGCCGGGCGCACCGTGCCCCACGGTAATCAGCTATTATCAGGACAAGTCCTTTACCATGGACATCAAAACGCCGCCCGCGGCGTATTTCCTGAAAAAAGCGGCCAAGGTCAATTCCGGCGCCAAGACGCCAAGCCGTGAAACCGTCGGCACGATTACTCCCAAGCAGCTGCGCGAGATCGCAGAAGCGAAGATGGCAGACCTGAGCGCGACTGACGTTGAAGCCGCGATGAAGATCATTCTGGGCTCTGCCCGCTCCATGGGCATTGAGGTGAAGTAAGATGGCAAAACTTGGAAAACGCAGCCGTTCGGCACGCGAAGCATTCGCCGGCAAAGAAGATCTCAGCGTCGAAGAAGCGGTAAGCCTGATCAAGGCGAACAGCAACGTGAAGTTCGACGAAACGCTTGAGATCGCGATGAACCTCGGGGTTGACCCGCGCCACGCGGATCAGATGGTACGCGGCGTTATCGGCCTGCCAAACGGCACTGGTAAAGTCATGCGCGTCGCTGTTTTCGCGCGCGGTGCCAAGGCCGAAGAGGCCGAAAAGGCAGGCGCCGATATCGTTGGTGCAGAGGATCTGATGGAAATCGTGCAAAGCGGCAAGATCGAATTTGATCGCTGCATTGCAACCCCTGACATGATGCCCATCGTCGGCCGTCTGGGTAAGGTACTGGGTCCACGTAACCTGATGCCAAACCCAAAAGTCGGTACGGTTACCATGGACATTGAGGCCGCCGTCAAGGCTGCCAAAGGCGGCGAAGTGCAGTTCAAGGCCGAAAAGGGCGGTGTCGTGCATGCGGGCATTGGCAAGCTGTCGTTTGACGAGGCAAAGCTGGTCGAGAACATCCGCGCCTTCGTCAGTGCCGTTTCCCGCGCCAAGCCGGCCGGGTCCAAGGGTACTTACATGAGGAAGATCAACCTCAGCTCCACGATGGGGCCGGGCGTGTCGGTCGAAGTGGACAATGCTGTCGCTGAATAAGATCGGCCAGCAGCAAGTTTGGAAAAGCGCGCCTTCGGGCGCGTTTTTTTTTTGCGCTGTAGCGGCGCCGAATTTGCATGTTAGGATGCGTTGCAGCAGCAATAATAAAAGCAGTGATTATCTAATGCCAGCAGCCCCTTCCGATATTGTCGACGGACCTGTGACACTTGCGACGCTCCGAGATGCGGCGATGGCCCATTTGAAGGGCGCCGCACTGACCTTTGACGCAGCCCGTGCACGCAGCGCGCTGTCCGCGCTTGATCTTTCTGATCACGATAGGACGACACCAGCCTTTTATGAGACCGATATTTGTCTGGTGCTGGCCTCTCATAAACCCGGCAAGCAAGCGCAAAAATCACTTTACCGCCTTTTCAAACAAAGAATGGCTGCGGGGGAGACCGACGCGTTCGAGCAGTTTCAGGGGAAACTGGTCGAATTGGAGAAAACTGGCGTTGATCTTGGCGGTCTGCAATTGGTCGATTATTTCGGCAATATTGATCATGCCGACGTCTGGGCGGCAGTTGATGATGTTCTGCGGCGGGTGGAAACGCTGATTGGGCCGGTGTTTCTGAATTCCGGCACATTGTTGGGGGTGGTGCGCGAACGGGCACTGTTGCCGCATGATGATGACGTAGATCTGGCCGTGGTGCTGGACGCGCAGAACGCAGTGCAAGCGGCCCAGGCGTGGGCGCGGGCCTACCACCTTTTGCATGCAGAGGGTCTGCTCGCCAAGAAGGTAAAGCGGAACCACGGGGTCTTTCAGCTGAAATCGAGCAGCAGTGTCAAGATTGATCTGTTTCCGGCATGGATTGAAGAAGGCCGTGGATGGATCTATCCGTATTCCGCCGGTGCGCTGACGTCCGAGCACCTGCTGCCGCTTGCGGTTTGTCCGTATCACGGCCTGCCAATCCCACGCGACAGCGGCGCCGTGCTCGCGTCCAACTATGGCGACGGCTGGCGCATTCCAGACCCAGGCTATGCATTTTCATGGAACAAGGCGAACAAGGAATTTGAGAGTTTTCGGAATGCTCTGGTTTCTGACATGGCCGTATGGGAGATCTGATTGATCTGCGCTGAACGCCCGGTGCTGAGGGATTTTTCGGTCGCATAACCGGGTTGGCGAAATGCGGGCGCAGACCGTCATTTGCCATTCGGCGAGATGATGCGCAATTATTCGCCCAAGGCCCTTGGAAATCCTTTTCAGACGTTCTACACCCGCCGCAGTGGAAAGCGTGCGATTCGTCGTGCGCTTTTCTGCTTTCGTCCAAGACGGCGGGTGGTGAGGTTAAACTTACCTTAATTTCCTGCCTGAGACGGGAATATACCAGATTTGCCGTGGCGCACGCCGCGGGATGTTCTGGCAGGGCCCCGTATCGGACATCGACGTCAGCGCAAGCTGGCAAATCTGAGCCGGGGGGAAACTCCCAGAACTGGAGTGTAACTGTGGATAGAGCCCAGAAAGAACAATTGGTCGACGAGCTCGGCCAGATCTTCGAAAGCTCTGGCGTCGTTGTGGTAAGCCACTACGTCGGCCTGACAGTTGCTGAGATGCAGGACCTTCGTGCGCGCGCTCGCGCTGCGGGCGGGGCCGTGCGTGTTGCCAAAAACAGGCTCGCCAAGATCGCCCTTGAGGGAAAGCCATGCGCAAGCATTGCCGACCTTCTGACGGGCATGACCGTTTTGACCTTTTCCGAAGACCCCGTGGCAGCAGCCAAGGTGGCCCAGGAATTCGCCAAAGAGAATCAGAAATTTGTGATTCTCGGTGGTGCAATGGGTGAAAACGAGTTGGATGCCGCCGGTGTCGAAGCCGTGTCCAAGATGCCTTCGCGGGAGGAGCTTATCTCCACCATCGCGGGTATGCTGGGCGCACCTGCTTCGAACATTGCCGGCGCCATTGGCGCACCAGGCAGCAATATCGCGTCCATCCTGTCCACCATCGAGGACAGGGCGGCTGCGTAAGCAATATCGTCAAGCCGGCGCTTGGGTTGAACACTCGCGTTGGAACACACATATCTTAACGGAAAGAGCTGAACATGGCTGATCTGAAGAAACTGGCAGAAGAGATCGTTGGTCTGACCCTGCTTGAAGCACAAGAACTGAAAACCATCCTTAAGGACGAATATGGCATCGAGCCCGCCGCTGGCGGCGCCGTGATGATGGCTGGTCCTGCTGACGGCGGTGCCGCAGCCGAGGAAGAAAAGACCGAATTCGACGTCGTTCTGAAGAACGCCGGCGCTTCCAAGATCAACGTGATCAAAGAAGTTCGCGGAATCACCGGTCTGGGCCTGAAAGAAGCCAAAGATCTGGTCGAAGCCGGTGGCAAGATCAAGGAAGGCGTCGACAAAGCCGAAGCCGAAGCCGTCAAAGCCAAGCTGGAAGCAGCTGGCGCAGAAGTCGAACTGGCTTAAGCCGCTCGCAACGGGCGCGTTTTCTTGCAAAGAAAGCGGTCGGGATTTTATTGATCCCGATGAACCCGGAAAAAAATGGCTGGATAGGGAGGTTTCCCTGTCCAGCCAAACCTGTCTTGAAGGGTGCTTTTGCGAAAAAGCATCATTCTGGAGAGGTCCAATGATCGGAAGGTTTGCGGTGGGACGCGGGCCAAGAATTGATCAGGATTTTCCGCTCTTATGGGCGCGCACCACGGCCCCGGTGGTTGGCGCGCTCGGCAAGAGACACGAAAGGTGACACGACACATGGCACAATCCTTCCTTGGCCAGAAGCGTCTGCGTAAATACTACGGCAAAATCCGCGAAGTGCTGGAAATGCCGAACCTCATTGAGGTACAGAAATCCTCATATGATCTGTTCCTGAACTCCGGCGATGCCGAGACGCCCACCGATGGTGACGGCATCCAGGGCGTGTTCCAGTCGGTTTTTCCGATCAAGGACTTCAATGAGACATCGGTGCTTGAATACGTCAAGTACGAGCTTGAAAAACCGAAATACGACGTCGAGGAATGTCAGCAGCGTGACATGACCTACGCCGCGCCGCTCAAGGTGACGCTGCGTCTGATCGTATTCGATGTGGACGAAGACACCGGCGCGAAGTCGGTCAAGGACATCAAGGAACAGGACGTGTTCATGGGCGATATGCCCCTGATGACGCCCAACGGGACGTTCATTGTGAACGGCACCGAGCGTGTGATCGTTTCCCAGATGCACCGCTCCCCCGGTGTGTTCTTCGACCACGACAAGGGCAAGACGCACTCTTCGGGCAAGCTTTTGTTTGCCTGCCGCATCATTCCATACCGCGGGTCCTGGCTTGATTTTGAATTCGACGCCAAGGATATCGTGTTTGCGCGGATCGACCGCCGCCGCAAGCTGCCTGTGACGACACTGCTCTATTCCCTCGGGATGGACCAGGAAGCGATCATGGACGCCTATTACAAGACCGTCGTCTTCAAGCTGGAAAAGAACAAGGGCTGGATCGCTCCTTTCTACCCCGACCGGGTACGTGGCACCCGTCCGACCTATGATCTGGTAGACGCGAAAACCGGCGAAGTCTTGTTTGAGCAGGGCAAAAAGGTAACGCCGCGCGCGGTCAAGCAGTTGATCGACGACGGCAAGGTTTCCGAACTGCTGCTGCCTTTCGATCATATCGTGGGCAAATTTGTTGCCAAAGACATCATCAACGAAGAAAACGGCGCCATCTATGTCGAAGCCGGTGATGAACTGACTTGGGAAACGGACAAGGACGGCGAAGTGACCGGCGGCACGCTCAAAGAGCTGCTGGATGCGGGCATTACTGATATTCCGTTGCTCGACATCGACAACGTCAATGTCGGTCCGTACATGCGCAACACGATGCACAACGACAAAAACATGAACCGCGACACCGCGCTCATGGATATCTACCGCGTCATGCGTCCGGGCGAGCCGCCCACCGTCGAAGCGGCGTCGAACCTGTTCGACACGCTGTTCTTTGACAGCGAACGCTATGATCTATCCGCCGTTGGCCGGGTCAAGATGAACATGCGTCTCAATCTGGACGCCGATGACACCCAGCGCACACTGCGCCGCGAAGACATTGTGGCCTGCATCAAGGCACTTGTTGATCTGCGTGACGGTCGTGGCGACATCGACGATATCGACCACCTCGGCAACCGTCGTGTGCGGTCGGTTGGTGAGTTGATGGAGAACCAGTACCGCGTCGGTCTGCTCCGCATGGAACGCGCGATCAAGGAACGCATGTCATCGGTCGAAATCGACACGGTGATGCCGCAGGATCTGATCAATGCCAAACCTGCCGCCGCTGCTGTGCGCGAATTCTTTGGCTCCAGCCAGTTGTCGCAGTTCATGGACCAGACCAACCCACTGTCCGAAGTGACGCACAAGCGTCGCCTGTCGGCGCTTGGACCGGGCGGTTTGACCCGCGAACGCGCCGGATTTGAGGTGCGCGACGTCCACCCGACCCACTACGGTCGGATGTGCCCGATTGAAACGCCTGAAGGTCCGAACATCGGTCTGATCAACTCGCTGGCCACTTTTGCCCGCGTGAACAAGTACGGTTTCATCGAAACACCTTATCGCAAGGTCTCCAACGGTGTGGTGTCGGACGACGTGCAATACATGTCCGCCACCGAGGAAATGCGTCACACAGTGGCGCAGGCCAACGCGCACCTTGATGAGAACATGAAGTTCGTCAACGATCTGGTCTCTACACGGAAATCCGGTGACTATACGCTGTCGCCGTCAACGTCCGTGGATTTGATCGACGTCAGCCCAAAGCAGTTGGTCTCGGTTGCGGCCTCGTTGATCCCGTTTCTTGAGAACGACGACGCCAACCGCGCGTTGATGGGGTCGAACATGCAACGTCAGGCTGTGCCGCTGCTGCAAGCAGAAGCGCCGCTTGTCGGAACGGGCATTGAAGAAGTCGTCGCGCGCGATTCCGGCGCGGCCTATATGGCCAAACGCGGCGGGATCATCGATCAGGTCGATGCATCGCGCATCGTGATCCGGGCCACCGAAGACCTCGAGCTGGGCGACGCCGGTGTGGACATCTACCGCATGCGCAAGTTCCAGCGGTCGAACCAGAACACCTGTATCAACCAGCGCCCGCTGGTGAAGGTGGGTGAGACGGTTCAAAAGGGTCAGGTCATCGCCGATGGTCCGTCCACTGATATGGGCGAACTGGCCTTGGGCAAAAACGTGGTCGTCGCGTTCATGCCGTGGAATGGCTACAACTACGAAGACTCCATCCTGATTTCCGAGCGGATCAGCCGCGATGACGTATTTACCTCGATCCACATTGAGGAATTCGAAGTTGCCGCGCGTGACACGAAGCTTGGGCCAGAGGAAATCACCCGCGACATTCCAAACGTCGGTGAAGAAGCGCTGCGCAACCTCGACGAGGCGGGCATCGTGTACATCGGCGCGGACGTGGAGCCGGGCGATATTCTGGTTGGCAAGATCACACCGAAAGGCGAAAGCCCGATGACGCCGGAGGAGAAACTGCTCCGCGCCATCTTTGGTGAAAAGGCCAGCGACGTGCGCGATACATCGTTGCGCGTGAAGCCGGGCGATTTCGGCACCGTTGTCGAAGTGCGCGTTTTCAACCGGCACGGCGTCGAAAAAGACGAACGTGCGCTGCAGATCGAGCGTGAAGAGGTAGAGCGTCTGGCCCGTGACCGGGATGATGAGCTCGCGATCCTCGACCGCAACATCTATGCGCGTCTGAAGTCGATGATCATCGGCAAGGTCGCGGTCAAAGGTCCGAAGGGGGTCAAGGCAAACGCCGAGATCAACGAGGAACTGCTGGAAACGCTGACCCGTGGTCAGTGGTGGCAGCTGGCGCTGAAGGACGAAGCCGACGCACAGGTGGTTGAAGCCCTGAACGAGCAGTATGAGATCCAGAAGCGGACCTTGGATGCGCGTTTTGAGGACAAGGTCGAGAAAGTGCGCCGCGGCGACGATCTGCCTCCGGGCGTGATGAAGATGGTCAAGGTGTTCGTAGCGGTGAAGCGCAAGCTGCAGCCGGGCGACAAGATGGCCGGCCGTCACGGCAACAAGGGCGTGATTTCGAAAGTGGTGCCGATGGAGGACATGCCGTTCCTCGCGGATGGTACGCCGGTCGATTTCTGTCTGAACCCGCTGGGCGTGCCATCGCGCATGAACGTCGGTCAGATCCTTGAAACGCACATGGGCTGGGCCGCGCGCGGTCTGGGCATCAACATCGACGAGGCGTTGCAGGAATATAAACGCTCCGGCGATCTGACCCCGGTGCGTGAGGCGATGAGCCATGCCTATGGTCAAGATGTCTATGACGAAGGCATTGCCGACATGGACGAGGATACGTTGATCGAAGCTGCCAGCAACGTCACAGCAGGCGTGCCGATTGCGACGCCGGTTTTCGACGGTGCAAAGGAAGCGGACGTGAACGACAGTCTCAAGCGGGCCGGGTTCGACACCTCCGGCCAGTCGGTGCTGTTCGATGGTCGCACGGGTGAGCAGTTTGCCCGTCCTGTGACCGTCGGCGTCAAGTACCTGCTGAAGCTGCATCACCTTGTGGACGACAAGATCCACGCACGTTCCACCGGACCATACAGCCTCGTCACGCAGCAGCCGCTGGGTGGTAAGGCACAGTTCGGCGGCCAGCGCTTCGGCGAGATGGAGGTCTGGGCACTGGAAGCTTACGGTGCCGCCTACACGCTGCAGGAAATGCTGACCGTGAAATCGGACGACGTGGCGGGCCGGACCAAAGTGTACGAGTCGATCGTCAAGGGCGAGGATAACTTTGAAGCGGGCATTCCAGAGAGCTTTAACGTTCTCGTCAAGGAAGTGCGCGGCCTCGGCCTGAACATGGAACTCCTGGATGCGGAGGAGGATGAGTAACCAAAAGGCTCATCCATGCGGGTCGGACAATCTTGTCCGACTTGCCCCTCCCCCCAATTCAAGGACTTGAAAATGAACCAGGAACTGACAAACAACCCGTTCAACCCCGTCGCGCCGATCAAGACGTTCGACGAGATCAAGGTCTCTCTGGCATCGCCGGAGCGGATCCTTTCGTGGTCGTTCGGTGAGATCAAGAAGCCCGAAACCATTAACTACCGCACGTTCAAGCCAGAGCGGGACGGGTTGTTCTGCGCGCGCATCTTTGGTCCGATCAAGGACTACGAATGCCTGTGCGGCAAATACAAGCGCATGAAATATCGCGGCGTCGTCTGC
>JAGXHC010000096.1 GCA_024636405.1 Sulfitobacter sp.
CGCAGGAATACCGCACCCAGATGGACGGGCTGGCCGCAGCCCTGCGCGACGGGATCGTGGTGGAAGCGCTGATAGATCAGCGCGCGCAGGTCACGTTGATCCAGTGGTCTGGCGCTTCGCGTCAGATACAGACCCTGGACTGGACGCCAATGGATACAGCGGCGGATGTGGCGGCGCTGGCGGATCGCATTGCCGCCGACCCCCGAAGGTGGCGCAATTACTCCACCGCTATCGGCGAAGCATTGTTGTTGGCGCAGAATGTTCTGGCGCAGGTGCCCGACTGTCGTCGCAAGGTCATTGATGTGTCCGGTGACGGGCTGTCGAATGAAGGCATCGCACCCCCAAGCCGGCACCCCGCGCTGCGCGCCGGTGATGTCACGGTGAACGCATTGGCCATCGAGACCGACAACGAAGACCTGACTGGCTACTTTTTTGAGAACGTCATCACGGGCGAGGGCGCATTTGTGATCACGGCCAATGGATTTGCTGATTATCCCGCTCAGATACGGCGCAAATTACAGCGGGAAACTACGAAACAATTTACCCGGCTTCTATTGCCCCGGTCTTTTGCCGATTAGTGATCACAGGTTTGATCCGTGTGATCACAAAACAGAAATGCGGCAGAAATAGTGGCGAAGTGAGCCATATTGCGCCAATAAACCGCAGACATATCCGCCGCTTCCCCGTGACAGTCCGGCAAAAAGCGCTATCAAGTACACAAGCACAGCAAAAGGACCGAGCCATGGCAGATGTGAACCGGGGCAAGCGCCCGCTTTCGCCACATATAACGATCTACCGCCCGCAGCTGACATCGATGACCTCGATTCTGACACGGATCACGGGCAATGCAATGTTGGTTTCGGCGCTGCTGATCGTGTGGTGGTTCCTGGCTGCGGCAACATCCGAGAATGCGTTCAACACCGCGAACGGCTTTATCACCAGCTGGTTTGGCGATCTGGTCATGTTCTTTTCGGTGCTTGGTCTGTGGTATCACACGCTGGCCGGTATCCGGCATCTGATCTGGGACACTGCCCACGGGCTGGACATACCCACGGCCGAAATGATGGGCTGGGCTGCATTAGGCGGATCGGTCGTGCTGACCATCCTGACCGTGATTATCGTCTGAGGGGACTGAACATATGGCATTTCTGACAGACCGCAAACGCGCCATCGGGCTTGGCTCCGCCCAACAGGGGACGCGGCACTTCTGGTCGATGAAGGTCAGCTCCGTTGCGCTGCTGATCCTGATCCCGCTTTTCGTCTTTACCTTCGGTTCAGCGCTCGGCGGCACCCATGCAGAGATCGCGGCCTACTATACGCGCCCGTTCCCGGCGATTGTCGCGGCGCTGACGCTGGTGGTGGGGTTCAAGCATTTCAATGACGGTGTTCAGGTGCTGATCGAAGACTACGTCCATGGGATCACGCAGAAGATCGCGATCATTGCGATGACCTGCATCAGCTACGGTGCGGCAGCTATCGGTATCTTTGCCATCGCACGGCTTGCCCTTTGATCCCGACAACCGCGCAGATCCTGCGCTGATATACATCCGACCGAACGGAGGCCGATACATGGCTGCTTACGAATACGAGACACATGAATACGACGTTGTCGTGGTGGGCGCCGGAGGCGCGGGGCTGCGCGCGACGCTGGGCATGGCCGAACAAGGTCTGCGCACTGCCTGCGTGACCAAGGTTTTCCCGACCCGCAGTCATACCGTTGCCGCTCAGGGTGGCATTGCCGCGTCGCTGTCGAACATGGGTCCCGACAACTGGCAGTGGCATATGTATGATACGGTCAAAGGGTCGGACTGGCTCGGTGATACCGATGCGATGGAATATCTGGCGCGTGAAGCACCCAAGGCGGTGTACGAACTGGAACACTACGGCGTGCCCTTCTCGCGCACCGAAGAGGGCAAGATCTATCAGCGTCCGTTCGGCGGGCACACCACCGAATTCGGCGAAGGCCCGCCGGTCCAGCGCACCTGTGCCGCTGCGGACCGCACCGGCCACGCCATTCTGCACACGCTTTATGGTCAGTCGCTTAAGCACAACGCGGAATTCTACATCGAATATTTCGCCATTGATCTGATCATGTCCGACGATGGCGTTTGTCAGGGCGTGCTGTGCTGGAAGCTGGACGACGGCACGATGCACCTCTTTTCGGCCAAGATGGTGGTGCTGGCGACAGGCGGCTATGGCCGTGCCTATTTCTCGGCGACCTCTGCACATACCTGCACCGGCGATGGCAACGGCATGATCGCCCGTGCCGGTCTGCCGCTTCAGGACATGGAGTTCGTGCAGTTCCACCCCACAGGCATCTACGGTGCGGGTTGTCTGATCACCGAAGGGGCGCGGGGCGAAGGCGGATACCTGACCAATTCCGAGGGCGAGCGTTTCATGGAACGCTATGCACCGACGTACAAGGATTTGGCGTCGCGCGACGTCGTGTCACGCTGCATGACGATGGAAATCCGCGAAGGCCGTGGCGTGGGCGAGAACAAGGATCACATCCACTTGCACCTCAACCACCTGCCACCTGAACGCTGGATCTTCGCCTGCCGGGTATCAGCGAATCCGCGCGGATATTTGCCGGTGTGGATCTCACGAAAGAGCCGATCCCGGTTTTGCCTACCGTGCACTACAACATGGGCGGCATCCCGACCAACTACTGGGGCGAAGTGTTGAACCCCACGGATGACAAGCCCGACAATGTCACGCCCGGTCTGATGGCCGTCGGCGAGGCGGGCTGTGCGTCTGTGCACGGCGCGAACCGTCTGGGGTCCAACTCGCTTATTGACCTTGTGGTGTTTGGTCGTGCCGCCGCGATCCGCGCAGCAAAGATCGTCGATCCGGACGCCAAGCTGCCGGTGCCGAACCAGAAATCCATCGACGCCGCGTTCGACCGTTTCGACGGGTTGCGCCACGCGGATGGCGGCACACCCACGGCGGAACTGCGCCTTGAGATGCAGAAAACCATGCAGGCCGATGCGGCCGTGTTCCGCACTGACAAGACGCTGGAGGAAGGCCGCAAAAAGATGATCGAGGTTGCTGACAAGCTGAATGATCTGCACGTGACCGACCGAAGCCTGGTGTGGAATTCAGACCTGATGGAAACGCTGGAACTGACAAACCTGATGCCCAACGCCACGGCCACCATCACCGCCGCCGCCGCCCGCAAGGAAAGCCGCGGCGCCCACGCGCATGAAGATTACCCCGACCGCAATGACAAAGAATGGCGCAAGCACAGCCTCGTCACATTCAGCGGCAACGATGCCTCGCTCAGCTACCGCGCCGTGCATCTGGAGCCGCTGACGACGCAGGAAGAAGGCGGGATCGACCTCAAGAAGATCGCGCCAAAGGCAAGGGTGTACTGATGTTGCGGATCTGGATCATGGCCATGGCCACCGCGTCGCTGACGGCCTGTGTCGAGGTGCAGCAGGCGGTGGACAATACCGCGCGACAGGGCGCCAAGGGCGTTGTGACCGAGACACTGGCCACGCGGTTTCCCCAAGTGCCCAAAGAGCTGATCACGCCGTTCACCGATTGCATCATCGACAACGCCACGGCGCTGGAAATCCGGGAGTTCGCCCGCTCTGCCATTGCGGGCGTGGACGATTCCACCGCGACGACGATCCGCAACGTGCTGTCGCGGCCGGAAACCGTGCAATGCGCGACGCGTAACGCCGCCGCACGGGGCATCGTCTGAACCGTGCCTGATGCGCGCCATACTCCGCGCGTGCCGTGCGCCGCTTGTCCGATTTTTTCCGGCACATGCCGGACCTCTTCTTCCGCTTTGACTGGAGACACATGATGGTTCAACTGACCCTCCCCAAGAATTCCCGCATGACGACGGGCAAGACTTGGCCCAAGCCAAATGGCGCCACGAACGTCAAGGAATTCCACATTTACCGGTGGAACCCTGACGACGATAAAAACCCTGCCATCGACACCTACTTCGTCGATCTGGACACTTGCGGTCCGATGATTCTGGACGCGCTGATCAAGATCAAGAATGAAATCGACCCGACACTGACGTTTCGACGGTCCTGCCGGGAAGGCATCTGTGGCTCCTGTGCAATGAACATTGACGGGATTAATACGCTTGCCTGCACCTACGGCGTCGAAGAAGTGAAGGGCACGGTCAAGATTTACCCATTGCCGCATATGCCCGTGGTCAAGGACCTGATCCCCGACCTCACGCATTTCTATGCACAGCATGCTTCGATCAAACCGTGGCTTGAAACCGAAACACCGGCCCCCGCAAAGGAATGGAAACAGTCGATTGCGGACCGTGGCAAGCTGGATGGGCTGTATGAATGTATCATGTGCGCCTGCTGCACCACGTCGTGCCCCAGCTACTGGTGGAACGGCGACCGATATCTCGGGCCCGCCTCCCTGCTGCACGCCTATCGCTGGATCGTGCACAGCCGTGATGAGGCGACGGGCGAGCGATTGGATGATCTTGAGGATCCCTTCAAGCTGTATCGCTGCCATACCATCATGAACTGCGCAAAGACCTGCCCGAAGGGGCTGAACCCGGCGCTGGCGATTGCGCAGATCAAGAAACTGATGGTCGAGCGGACGGTTTGATCATCGGGGCGGAACACGGCGCAACAGTGACTTGCGCCGCCACCTGACCGTATGCTGATTGCTCTCGGGTTTATCATTGCTGTTGTCATCGTGGGGTTCTATGCCCGCCGCGGCGCGCCGACACGAAACTGCCGCTGGCGCGCAGACCGCACCGGTGACAAGGGAAGCCTGCGCAAATATCGCTGTGCCGCCTGCGGTGCCGAAGCCTTTACAGCCTCCGATGGCCCCCCCGATATCTGCAAGTCGGCTGCGCTGCCGCCACCACTGTGACTGCTGTCTCGACAGTCACGCGCAGCCCGGTCTAGGCTGCGTGACGAGAGGGCGGGCACATGACACAAGCATCTTTGAGGGCAGACGTGATTGTTGTTGGTGCCGGATTGGCCGGCATGGCCGCGGCGCATGAGCAGAAGGGCGCGGATTTCATCGTGGCCGATGATATTGAGACCTTGGTCGCGGGCATGAACGGATTGACGCCGGATGCACAGCTTGATCCCGCCCATATCCGCGCGCAGATCGTCGCGCGCGACCGACAATTGGGCAATGCCTTTTCCAAGGACGCGCAGATCACCGCAATCCGTGGTGCGCGCGCCTATCGCGGTGACAAGCTGATCCGCACCGCAAAACCCCACGCCATCCTTGATCCTGCAAACGGCCCGCTGATCGCAGTGCGTCTGAACATTCTGACCCGCAAATCACTGGGCGGGCTGCACACGGATGTGACAGGACAGGTGCTGACGCCCAGTGGCCAAGAACTGCCGGGGCTTTTCGCGGCAGGCGAGGTGTGCGGCTTTGGCGGTGGCGGTTATCATGGTTACAACGCGCTGGAGGGAACGTTTCTGGGCGGTTGCCTGTTCTCCGGTCGCATCGCAGGAGAAAACGCATGACTTCAGTTCCGAAAACCGCGCCGAAAGACGCAGACGCGCGCCGGGCCGCTGCCCCGGTGATCTGCTACCCGGTGGAAACCTTGCCGCAGCCCGACATGGCGCTTTATAGCAGCGCCCGCGCCACAGCAAAAAAGACCGACGAAGTTCTGGTCCCGCCCCGCGACGCGCGGTGTTTCACGGTCCCAGCCGGCCATTTCTTTCGCATCACCTCGGTTGAGGGACCGCAGGTGGGTGATTTAAACCTGTGGAACAGCGCCGATCTCTCTGAACGTTTCTACTCCGGCAAAACCCGCGCGCTGCACGCAAGCCATGTCACGACCGGGCACAGGCTTTGGTCCAGTTTTCCCGCGCTTCGACCCATTGCTACAATCACCCAAGATACGCTGGACTGGTACGGCAAGGATGCGTTTGGCGGATCGGTGCATGACGTGATTGGCACCCGTTGCGATCCCTACACCCACCATCTGCTGAAGGGCGGGCAGTATCACCACTGCTGCCACTCCAACCTGACGCGTGCGCTGGCTGACCAGCTTGGCATCCCGATCGCGCAGGCTGAACCCCACATCCATGACGTGCTCAATGTTTTCATGTGTACCGGCTTTACCCATGACACCGGCCAGTATTTCATGAAAGCCAGCCCTGTACGCCCCGGCGACTTCATCGAATTCTTCGCAGAGATCGACGTGCTGGGCGCCCTCAGCACCTGTCCAGGTGGCGATTGTTCCGCCGAACACTCTTCGGACAGGTCTGCCTGCCATCCTCTGCTGGTCGAGGTCTTTGCACCCGACGCGGCGCTACTGCAAGATTGGCAGGCGCCCGCACGCAGCGGCTATGATGGCACCCAGGGAACGTAATATTCCAAATGGCCTAAAATCCCCGCCGGAGGCTCCGACAGCAGCCTTGCGCGCTGACGTCAGATCATGCAGGCGAAAAGGCCGCCTCAAGTGCGATTTCCACCATCTCGCCAAAGCTCTTTTCGCGGTCCTCGGACGGCAACGCCTCGCCAGTCTGCAAATGGTCAGAAACGGTCAACACCGCCAAGGCGCGTCTTTTGTGCCGCGCGGCCAATGTATAAAGCTCCGCCGCTTCCATTTCGACCCCAAGGATACCGTGGCGCACCATCTGTTCGTCCAGATCGGGCCGCTCGGCATAAAACACGTCGGAGGAATAGATTCCGCCGACATGGGTTTTTGTGCCCTTTGCCTCCGCCGCCGCCACTGCCGCACGCAGCAGGGACCAGTCCGCACAGGGCGCGTAATTCACTTCCCGAAAGATGCCGGAGGAGGGGGAGGTGATGGTGGTGGCGGTCATCGCAACGATCACATCGCGGATACCCACATGCGGTTGCATCCCGCCGCATGAGCCAATGCGGATCAGGGTTTGCGCCCCGTACTCCGCCATTAGCTCATTCGCATAGATCGACAGCGATGGCATGCCCATGCCGGAGCCTTGAATTGTCACCTCGTGACCCTGCCACGTTCCGGTAAATCCCAGCATTCCGCGCACTTCGTTGACCAGTCGCACGTCGCTCAGATAGGTTTCCGCCGCCCATTTCGCACGATAAGGGTCACCCGGCATCAGCACGGTCTGCGCAATATCGCCCGGCTTGGCGCCTATATGTACAGTCATTGGTCACATCCTGTCTTGTTTCGGGCCAAATTGCCTGCGCCGACGGTCGGGCGCAAGGGGGCACCACACCTTGATCCTTTGCGATTTGGCGAATCGAAAGTTAATTCAGTTTTAAGGAATGAGGGAAAGGTGAGGTTCGGGAAGTGGACACAGAACGCGAATTGCTGCGCGCCACTTCCCGTAGCGGGTGAATTTCTTTTCAGACTTTCATCGCGTCTGGTGTCGTGCCTTTTTCAACTTCCGCGCGATACCAATTCGGCTGGCGGCCTTTACCAGTCCAGGTTTGGGATTTGTTTGAAGGGTTGGCGAATTGTGGCTTTGATGGTTTCTTTGCAGGTTTCGCCTTTATTTTCTGACGCTTGGCCTTTGGCGTCTCACTTTCCGTAAGTTCGCCAAGCGAAAATCCGAATTCCCCCGCTGCCTTTTCTGCGGCCTTGCGCGCATCGCGCCGGTCGCGGCCTTGCGCTGAGTGAAGGGCCTTCTTTACGTCTGAAAGAAGTTTCTCCAGCTCCTTGCGAGACATAGACTTCAGATCATTTGACATTAATGTAATTCCATATCGGTTATTGCTCTAAGATGGCGATCTTAAAGCAGTTAAAGCAGATCTGCATTACCATATTTGTGTCAACTCTTTATTCTGCAGCGATACTTTCGGGATCGGCAAGCAGAACAATATCACCCATGATTGTATTGAGCTCGAAGTCTTTGGGCGTATAGACCCGCGCAACGCCCATCGTCAAAAGCCGCGCGGCATCGTCGTCTGGAATAATACCGCCCACAATGACAGGAATGTCACCCAGACCCGCGTCGCGCATCTGCTTCATCAGTTCTTCGACCAGGGGAATATGCGATCCCGAAAGGATCGACAGACCCACCACATGGGCGCGGTCCTTCAATGCTGCCGCGACTATTTCCGATGGTGTCAGCCGGATCCCTTCATAGGCAATGTCCATGCCACAGTCGCGTGCCCGCACAGCAATCTGTTCCGCACCATTCGAATGGCCGTCCAGTCCGGGCTTGCCCACAAGGAATTTCAACCGCCGCCCCAGACGGTCGCTGACTGCATCAACGGCTGCGCGCAGATCGTCCAATCCTTCGGTCTTGTTCGACTGACCGGCCGCCACGCCGGTGGGTCCGCGGTATTCGCCATGAACTGCGCGCATCTGGGCCGCCCATTCGCCGGTGGTCACACCGGCCTTTGCCGCGGCAATCGAGGGTGGCATGACGTTGCGCCCGTCTGCCGCCGCCGCGCGCAGATCGGCCAATGCGGCGTCCACCGCCGCCTGATCCCGCCCGGCACGCCATTCGTTGAGCCGTGTAATCTGCTGCGCCTCGACCGCTGGGTCCACCACCATGATCCCGCCATCGCCCGTCATCAGCGGCGATGGTTCACCCTTTTGCCATTTGTTGACGCCCACAACGATTGTCTCGCCCGCCTCGATCCGGCCCAGACGTTCGGCGTTGCTCTCAACAAGACGGCCTTTCATATAATCAATCGCAGAAATCGCGCCGCCCATACCGTCAAGATTGGCCAGTTCTGCGCGTGCGCCCGTTTTGAGCATTTCAACCTTGGCATCTACCGCCGGATTGCCATCAAACAGGTCATCGAATTCCAGAAGGTCCGTTTCATACGCCAGAATTTGTTGCATCCGCATGGACCATTGCTGGTCCCAGGGACGCGGCAGGCCAAGGGCTTCGTTCCAGGCCGGTAACTGCACCGCGCGTGCCCGTGCCTTCTTGGACAGGGTGACGGCCAGCATTTCGATCAGAATTCGGTAAACGTTATTCTCAGGTTGCTGTTCCGTCAGGCCCAGTGAATTGACCTGCACGCCATACCGAAAACGGGTGTATTTCGGATCGGTGACGCCGTACCGGTCGCGGCAGATCTCATCCCACAAATCGACAAATGCGCGCATCTTGCACATCTCTGTGACAAACCGGATGCCCGCGTTCACGAAAAACGATATACGGCCCACGAGGGCGGGAAAATCCTTGGCCGGAACGCGCGGCTTCAGCGCGTCCAGTACCGCCGTCGCGGTGGCCAGTGCAAATGCAAGCTCTTGTTCCGGCGTCGCGCCTGCTTCTTGGAGATGGTAGGAACACACATTCATCGGATTCCATTTAGGCACCTGCGTATAGCAATATTCGGCCACGTCTGCGATCATCTTCAGCGACGGTGCAGGCGGGCAGATATAGGTGCCACGGCTGAGGTATTCCTTGATCAGGTCATTTTGCACGGTGCCCTGCAAGGCCGCTACATCCGCGCCTTGTTCCTCGGCCACCGCAATATAAAGTGCCAGCAGCCAGGGCGCCGTGGCGTTGATTGTCATCGACGTATTCATCTGGTCCAGCGGGATATCGCGAAACAGCATGCGCATGTCGCCCAGATGACCGACCGGCACGCCGACCTTGCCCACCTCACCGCGCGACAAAACGTGGTCGCTGTCATAGCCCGTTTGCGTCGGCAGATCGAATGCCACCGACAGCCCGGTCTGGCCTTTGGCCAGATTGGACAAGTACAGCGCGTTTGATGCTTCAGCTGTGGAGTGTCCGGAATAGGTGCGGATCAGCCATGGGCGGTCTTTTTGCGGATGCGACATGGGAGGGGCTCCTAATTCCAGAGGGCAATATTATTACGTTATAAGGTTGATAGGGGAAACTTTAGGTAAGTGTCAATTCGCTGCATTGCGGCATAGGCGCGTTCTTTCACAGATTGTCCATGGTGATAAATGATGGCAGTTTGTCGGCATGACGCAAACCGTCCAACTTCCGC
>JAGXHC010000013.1 GCA_024636405.1 Sulfitobacter sp.
CCCAACCTCATTGAAGGCGTCCGGCAACAGCAGCAAACGCTCAATCAGTGCGGCGCGAAACCGGACCGCCCTGTCCTGCATCTTCATCAGCGAAGAATGCTCCGGCTCCGTATCCGCCTGGACCGCGTCTGTGACCGGCGGCGGTGCGGGCGTCACGAGATTTCCGTCAGTGTCGACCACGATGACATTCACGCCGCTTTCGGCGGCCTGTCGGATTGCCTCCTGGATGATCTGCGGATCTGAGGTTTCAGTATCTGCCTGGGTGGGAAAGAGCGATGCCACGCCTTGGGCACGGCCAGTATCGGGGGCTGCGGTACACAGCACGCCAAGCACTGTCAGAAAAATCAGAAGTCCGCGCATATGTCCCCGCTTGGCCTTTGCGGCCTTGGAATTATGCTATGTCAGGGGCGGCCTTATTGCAATTGATCCGCGCGCGAACGGGATAGGTCCGGTCACGGTCTCGTGCACCATTTTACATGCCCGCAGCAATTGTGCGATAGCAGGAATGATTCCCCCCCTGCGCGCGCACCGGCGCTGACGCCATTGCCCAAGGACATGTCGATGAGCCAGATCGCCACGCAAGACCGCATCGCCGTTCTGGGGTTGGGTTATGTCGGACTGCCGCTGACACTCGCGCTGGCACGCGCGGGTTTCGATGTGGTGGGGCTGGACACACATGCGCCGACCATCACAACACTGAAGGGCGGACGTGACCCAAACGGCGAAGTCGCCGACACGTCCGTGGCGCAAAGCCGCGCGTGTTTTACCCATGATGCCGCCGATCTGGTTGGCTGCACCGCCTTTATCATCGCCGTGCCGACACCGATCACCGACGCCAAGGCGCCCGACCTTGGGCCGGTGCTGGGTGCCTGCGCGACCATTGCGCCGCATCTGACCGAAGGCGCGCTGGTGGTGCTGGAAAGCACGGTTTATCCGGGTGTCACCGAAGAAGTCGTCGGTCCCGCGCTGGCCGTCGGCAGCGGACTGCGCTGCGGCGATCAGATCAGGCTGGCCTACAGCCCGGAACGCGTGAACCCCGGTGACGCGGAACATTCGATGGAAAATGTGGTCAAGATCATCGCCGCTCAGGACGATGCCACGCTGGACCGGGTGGCGGCAATTTATGGCCCGGTGGTCAAGGCCGGGCTGCACCGGGCGTCTTCCATCGCCACGGCGGAGGCGGCGAAAGTTATCGAGAACACGCAGCGCGATCTGAATATTGCGCTGGTCAACGAATTTGCGCTGATATTTGCGCGGCTGGGGCTGGACACGCTGGAAGTGCTGGAGGCCGCAGGAACAAAGTGGAACTTTCTACCATTCCGACCGGGCCTTGTGGGGGGCCACTGCATCGGCGTGGACCCCTATTACCTGACCTACCGGGCCGAACAGATGGGCTATCATCCTGAGGTGATCCTGGCCGGACGGCGCATCAACGACCAGATGGGCGCGCATGTGGCGCAGACGCTGATCAAGGCGATGCTGGCGCGCGATATCGGGATGCGAGGCGCGCGGGTTCTGATCCTGGGGTTCGCGTTCAAGGAAAACTGCACCGACACGCGCAACACCCGCGTTGCCGATATTGTGGCAGAGTTGGGGGCTTATTCCATCGCCGTGGACGTCCACGACCCTTGGGTGGGCGCGGCGCGGCTGGTGCAGGAGTACGGCGTAACGGCGGTCGATTCACCCGAAACGGCGGCATATGACGCGATTATTGTGGCAGTGGGGCACCGCGAATACGTCGAAATGGGCAGCGACAGGCTGCGCGGCTTTGGTAAACCCGGCGCTGTGCTATACGACATCAAGGGGATCTTCGGCAAATCAGGCAGCGACCTGCGGCTCTAGCGACAACCGAAAACGGAACACTATATGGTCAATAACAGAACCCGCCTCTACCGGTCTGCCGACGCGCCGCGCCGCGTGATGTTGTACAGTCACGATACCTTTGGTCTGGGCCACTTGCGGCGGTCGCGGGCGCTGGCCTCGGCGCTGACGGCGGGCGATGACAAGGCGTCGGCCATTATCCTGACCGGATCGCCTGTGGCGGGGCGGTTCACCTTTCCTGAACGGGTCGATCACATCCGCCTGCCGGGGGTCACCAAATTGCCCGACGGATCTTATGTCAGCCAGACGCTGGGGTTGGACATCGACGATACCACGTCGCTACGCGCGGGGTTGATCCAGACGGCAATTGAGCAATATGAACCCGATCTGCTGATTGTGGACAAGGAACCGACGGGATTTCGCGGCGAGCTGTTGCCGACCTTGGAATGGCTGCGTCTGCGTGGTCGCACACGCACGGTTCTGGGGCTGCGCGACGTGCTGGACGAACCCGAAGTTCTGGCCCGTGAATGGGCGCGCAAAGGGGCCGTGCAGGCGGCCGATCACCTCTATGACGAAGTCTGGGTTTACGGCGTGCGCGACGTCTATGATCCGACCACCGGCCTGCCCCTGTCAGAGGAGATCCGCGCGCGGATGTACTGGACCGGCTATTTGCGGCGTGAACTGACAGATGCAAGCGACGTGCCGGACACGCCCTATATTCTGATCACGCCGGGTGGCGGCGGCGACGGTGCCGCAATGGTGTCACTGGTGTTGGCAGCCTATGAGCAGGATCCCGATCTGTCACCAAACGCGGTGTTGGTTTACGGGCCTTTCCTGTCGGGCGATGTGCGTGACGCGTTTGATGCGCGGGTGGCGGCACTTGGCGGGCGGGTCACCGCCGTCGGGTTCGACAGCCGCATCGAGGCGTTGTTTGCCGGCGCCGAAGGCGTGGTTTGCATGGGCGGCTATAACACATTCTGCGAGGTGCTGTCGTTTGACAAACGCGCCGTGATCGTGCCCCGCACCGTGCCCCGGCTTGAACAATGGATCCGAGCCAGCCGCGCCGAAGAGTTGGGCCTTGTGCGGATGCTGGAGGAAACCCGCGACGGCATGACACCGCAATCCATGATCGCGGCAATCCGCAATCTGCCACAACAGGGCAAGCCGTCTGACGCGGGTTCCGACGGTCTGTTGGATGGGCTGGACGTGGTGGTCGCTAGGGCGCGCGCATTGATGGGACAAGACGCCGAACTGGACGCTGCGCAATGACGACGCCGTTGCCGGCGCCGGTGCTTGCGGTTGTAGTCAAAGGTTGGCCGCGTCTGTCCGAGACTTTCATTGCGCAGGAACTGGTGGCGCTGGAAGAACTGGGGCTGGTGTTTGAAATATGGTCGCTGCGGCATCCCACCGACAAAAAGACACATCCGCTGCATGACCGTTTGCGCGCGCGCGTCCGCTATCTGCCGGAATACCTGCGCGATGAACCGGCGCGTGTTGCCGACGCGGTCGCATCCGCGCGCGCCCTGCCCGGCCACGGCGCCGCCCTTGCCGCGTTCGAGGCGGATCTGGCGCGCGACGATACGCCCAACCGGCGGCGCCGTTTTGGGCAGGCCTGTGTGATGGCGGCGGAATTGCCCGCACAGACACGCGGCATCTATGCCCATTTTCTGCACACGCCGTCGTCTGTGGCGCGCTATGCCGCGATCATGCGCGGGCTGCCGTGGTCCTTTTCTGCCCACGCCAAAGACATCTGGACATCACCCGACTGGGAACTGCGCGAAAAGCTGTCTCACGCGCATCACGGCGCTGATTTCGGGGCCACCTGTACCGGCATCGGGGCGGCGCATCTGCGCGCTCTGGCTGACGGTGGCACGCCTGTCGATCTGGTCTATCACGGACTGGACCTGAGCCGCTTTCCCGAAATGCCGGTCCGGGCGGTGCGCCAGAAGGACGCGCCGCTGGCAATGATGTCGGTGGGTCGGCTGGTGGAAAAGAAGGGCTTTGATGCGTTGATAGACGCGCTGGCGCTGCTGCCTGCGACGCTGAACTGGCGCTGGACGCATCTGGGCGGTGGCGCGTTGGATGCACAGTTGCGCGCACGGGCCGACGCGCTGGGGATCGGGGACCGGATCACGTGGCGCGGTGCGTGCGACCAGCCCGAGGTCATCGCCGCGATGCGTGCGGCGGATCTGTTTGTGTTACCCTCTCGCGTGGCCAGCGACGGCGACCGCGACGGCCTGCCAAATGTGTTGATGGAAGCGGCAAGCCAGCGCCTGCCGATTCTGACCACCCCGGTGTCGGCGATCCCGGAGTTCATCACCGACGGGGTACACGGATTGCTGAGCGATGACGCCCCCGCCGCACTGGCCGCGGCAATGGTGAAATTTGCGGGCGATCCCGCCCTGGGGCCACGGCTGGCGGCGGCGGCGCTGGCGCGCTTGAAGGCGGATTTCACCATGGCTCCGGGCATCGCACATTTGCGCGGCAGGCTGGATGCGATGCTGTCGCGGGCAGGCTGATGCGGCTGGCGTTTTATGCGCCGATGAAGCCGCCGGGGCATCCTGTGCCCTCGGGCGACAGGGCGATGGCGCTGGCGCTGATCTGCGCGCTTGAACGGATCGGAGCCGAGGTGACGTTGGCCAGCACGCTTGTCACGCGCGACGGTGTCGGGGATGCGGCCGTGCAAACCCGGCTGATGCAGGACGCAGCACAGCAGGTGTCGCAGGCGATCGCCGCTGGACGGGCCGCCGGGTGGCAGGCATGGATCACCTATCACAACTATTACAAGGCGCCGGACCTGATCGGGCCTGCGGTCGCCCTGGCTTTGGGCATCCCCTATCTTCAGATTGAATCGACACGCGCGCGCAAGCGGCTGACGGGCCCGTGGGCGCGGTTTGCCGAGGCAGCCGAAGCGGCCAGCGATGCGGCGGCGGTGATCTTTTGCTTTACCGCGCACGATACTGACGCGCTGCGCCGGGACGCGCCGCAAGGCCAGCACCTGATCCGGTTGCGGCCCTTTATGAACCGCGACGATCTGCCGCCCGCCGGGCAGCGCGCAGGGCCGATGATCAGCGTCGCGATGATGCGGACGGGCGACAAATTGGCGTCCTACCGGATCATGGCGCAAACGCTGGCGCTGCTTGAGCCGGATACGTGGCGGCTGGATATTGTGGGCGATGGCCCGATGCGCGGTGAGGTAACGGCGATGATGGCATGTTTTGGGGGTGCAGTGACGTTTCGCGGAGAGTTGGAGGGCGACGCATTGGCGCGCGCGTATCAGCAGGCGGGATTGCTGTTCTGGCCGGGCGTGAACGAAGCGTTTGGTCTGGTCTATCTGGAGGCGCAGGCGGCGGGGTTGCCGGTGGTGGCGCAGGACCGTCCGGGTGTGCGCGACGTGCTGGCGCCTGCGGCCTATCCCACGCCAGAGGCAGGCCCGCCAGCACTGGCGGCGCGGCTGGCGGTGCTGCTGCGCAATGAGGACGCGCGACGCGCAGCGGGCGATGCCGCCCGCGCGCATGTGGCCGCGCACCACCTGCGACCCGCCGCCGCCGAGACGTTGCGCGCCGGATTGGCCGCTGTCGGAGTAGCACCGTGATCCGGCTGGCGCTTTTGCGACACGGACATACCGCGTGGAACCGTGCGGGCCGGATACAAGGACGCACCGATGTGCCGCTGGACGCCGACGCGGTGTCAGCATTGTCGCAGTTGCGCCTGCCCGCGCCCTGGGACCGTGCCGCGCTGTGGTCAAGCCCGCTGTCGCGCGCGGTACAGACCGCGCAGTTGGTTTCGGGACGTGTGCCGCGTGTTGATCCGGCACTGACCGAGATGCACTGGGGCCAGTGGGAGGGGTTGCGGGGGCGCGATCTGCGTGCCGATCGGGCCAATGGTTTCAAGGATATCGAAGAGTGGGGGTGGGCGTTTTGCCCGCCGAAAGGGGAGCCGCCGGCGGCGCTGCGCGCACGGCTGATCCCGTGGGTCGCGGCGCTGCGCGAAGATGCCGTGGCGGTGTGCCATATCGGTGTGATGCGGGTCTTGCTGGCGCATGCCGCCGGGTGGGATTTCTGCGGACCTGCGCCCTTTGCGATCAAGCGTAATCGGCTTTATCTGTTGGAGATTGACGGCGCGAATTGGCGCGCCCTGCCTGATCCGGTGCGGCTGGAGGTGCGGGTCTGATGCGGGTGCTGATCGCCGTCACACATCTGCTGGGCACCGGGCATCTTGCGCGGGCGCTGACGCTGGCGCGGGCCTTTGGCGCGGCGGGGCATGAGGTGCGTGTGGCGTCGGGTGGGATGCCGGTGCCACATCTGGACCGGGGCGATGTGGCGCTTGTGCAACTGCCGCCGCTGCGATCGGACGGTGCGGATTTTGCGCGCCTGCTGGATGCGGACGGCGGGCCTGTGACGAACGATATGCTCGGGACGCGGCGGCACATGCTTTGTGCGGCGGTGTCGCAATTCACGCCGGACATTGTCATCACTGAACTGTTCCCCTTTGGCCGCCGCATTCTGCGCGCAGAATGCGGCGGCCAAAGGGGAACAGTTCAGTGATGACAATGTCCGGCGTGAATTGC
>JAGXHC010000097.1 GCA_024636405.1 Sulfitobacter sp.
GCCTGTGGGAGGACGCCGCGCTGGGGGGCCAATTCCCAAGGGTGCATGGTCGCGGTGTCTTGACCGTTCAGACGGACTTTACCGGTGAAATCCACCTCGTCGGTGATTGCTTTGAGCAAGGTTGATTTGCCTGACCCGTTGGGGCCAACGATGGCGGTGATTTGTCCGGCTTTTGCGGTAAAGTCGATCCCGTGCAGGATCTCGCCCTTGCCGATACGGGCGCGGATGTTTGCCGCTTCCAGCATCACAAGTCCACCAATCCACGGCGGCGCAGCAGGATCCAAAGGAACACCGGCGCGCCCAGAATGGCGGTGACGATGCCAATCGGCAACTCGGCGGGTGCGATGACGACGCGGCTGATGACATCGGCGATCAGCAGCAGACATGCGCCAAGCAATGCGGCGTTGATCAGCAGCGGTTGATGATCCGGCCCCGTGGCCAGCCGCAACAGATGTGGCACTACGATCCCGATAAAACCGATGCCGCCAGACACAGCGACAGCCGCGCCAGTGGCTGCGCCGACGGTCAGGATGGCGGCGTTCTTTACCCGTTGCACAGGGATGCCCATGTGGGCGGCGGTGGCCTCGCCAAACGCCAGACCGTTCAAGCCGTTGCCCAAGGACGCCGCAATCACAATCGCAGTCACGATGACGGGACAGGCAACGAACACTTTGATCCATGTGGCCCCGGCCAGTGATCCCAGTCCCCAGAATGTCAGGTCCCGCAACTGGGCGTCGTCGGCCATATAAACAACGATGCCGGACAGCGCGCCCGCCAATGCGCCGAGGGCGATGCCAGCCAGCAACATAGTGGCGACAGACGTGCGCCCCCTGCGGGTGGACACGCGGTAAAGCAGCATCGTCGACCCCCAACCGCCCAGAAAAGCGGCCAATGGCACCAGCCAATACCCGACCAAAGCCATAACGCCCACGGGCAGCAGGCCACCCAGAACAATCGCCATGATCGCCCCCAGCCCCGCACCGGCGCTGACCCCTACAAGGCCGGGATCGGCCAGCGGGTTGCGAAACAGCCCCTGCATCACCGCGCCCGATACGGCCAGCGAGGCACCGACGCAGACGCCAAGGATCAACCGTGGCATGCGGATGTCCCACAGCACGATCTGTTCCATCTGGGTTAAAGGGCGTCCCGCGGCCAGCTTGTGCAGGGCACTCCAGAGCGAGGTTCCCGAAGCGCCGATGGCGAGGCTGATGATCCCGACGATCAGCAGCAACCCCGCCAGCCAAAAATGTGCCTGACGGGCGGTTCTGCGGCGATCGCGGGGCGGGGCGATGTCTGCGATCATTGTCATGCGCTCAGCCGCCGTAGAGCGCGTGGTTCAGGTCAGTCACCGCATCGGCAGTACGCGGCCCGAACCCCAGCAGGTACAAGCCGTCCATGCGGATCAGCGCACGGCTTTTCGCAGCGGGTGTTGTCGCGATGGCGGGCATTTGCAGCAGAGCGTCGGCCGTGCTGCCATGATCACCGCCACGCTCCATCATCAGGATCGCGTCGGGGGCTGCGGCAATCACCGCTTCGTCGGTCATTGGCTTGTAGCCGTCAAAACCTGTCACCGCATTCAGCGCGCCCGCCAGTTCGATCATCCCCGCAGCGGCCGTGCCGTTGCCCGATGCCATGATGCGGCCACCTTGGGTACTGAGGACAAACAACACACGCTTTTTGTCCCCCTTTGCGCGTTCACCAGGCGCGCGTGTGACCTCGGCCAGACGTTTGCGCAGCTCGTCGGCCAGGATTTGCGCTTTTTCGTCTTCGTCAATGGCTTTGCCGACCGCAATGATCTTGGCGCTGATGCCTTCTGCGGAATAGTTATCCGGGACGATGATGAAAGGAATGCTGGCCCCTTCCAGCACATTGATGGTCTCGATCGGTCCGGCACCATTTTCTGCGATGATCATCGCGGGGGCGGTGGCCAACACGCCTTCGGGCGAGAGCGCACGCATGTAGCCAACGTCGGGCAAATCCGCCGCCTCGGGTGGATAGCTGGACGTGGTGTCGCGCGCGACAAGACGGCTTTCCGCACCAAGCGCAAAAATAATCTCGGTAATAGAACCGCCGATGGAAACGATGCCACCGGGCTTTTCCTGTGCCGTCGCGGGCAGCCCTGCCACCACAAGGGCGGCGAGTGCCGCAATGCAAAACCCGGAGGCGAAACGACGCCGGATCATGCCGGCACCTTTGCGTCAAGGCCTTCGAGTTTCTCCATCAGTTTGCCCCAAGCCGGGCGGCAATCGCGACCTTCCTTGCCCACGCCGAACACCTGAAGGATCAACCCGCCATCGGCGTTGAAGGCTTCGACAGACACCGCCGGGCCACGCTGGGTTGGCTTATCGACGGCCCAGACTTCGGCGATGTGATCAAGACGCAGGTGCAGGTTGAACCGTGGATCAAGCACGTTCTGCCATGGCCCCATAGATTTAAGTGTCTCGATCGGGCCGGAATGTATCTGGATACAGCCGCGATTGCCGGTAAACACCATAATCTCCAACTCGATGGCGGCCACCTGTTGCAGCATCGCATCGACCGATGCGGGGGCCAGAGCCCGTGCAAAAGGGTCGCCCGCAATGCGGTAAGCCCCAAGGCGGTTCATCTTGAGCTTGGAGGTGAGGCGCATGAATTGATGGGTGTCCGTCATGCGCGCCCACTCTTTGTGCAGGATATCTAGCTTGCTGATGTCCGCCTTTGGCGTCTCGTCAGGCTCGCGTGCGCCGACGGTGATCGACTGGGACTGATCTTCGAGACACAGCTCTGCCTTCGCGCGGTCAAACGCGGCCACGTCGGAGCCATCACGCAGGAAAATCTTGTGAACGGCATCACCACCGCATCAAACACTTGCAGGCTGCGCCGGGTGCCGACGTCGGTTTCCTTTTCCACCATAAAGGCGTGCTGCCAGCGGCTGGGGAAAATGCGCAGGTCGATGTCTTCGGTCAGGACCATCGATGCATGCGCACCGGATCTGTAGTTGTCATAGACGCCAACCTTTTCGTTCACACAGGAGGGGTTGCGCGTCAGGGCCATCACCTCGCCCAATGTCTGGGCCGCCCCGATGATCTTGTCGGGGTGTGCATCCACGCGAACGACGCCTTCGCCGCAATAGGCAGCGATCAACTGTGCTTCGCTGATGTTCAGCTTGTCGGCCAGATCGCGCTCTCTCATGTTGGCGTGTTGCGCACGGAATGCGCGAATTTCATTTGGGGTCGGAGAATCGGTATCGGTCATGCAGCACCTCTTGCCTTGTCATTTGTGTGATTTTGGCTGGCGAGGTGCACAGGGACACCGGCTGGCAAAGGTTCAGTAAAACACTCAACCTTTATAGTTGACACTTTTAGTAGGTCTTTTTAGAAGTCGCAAGAACGTCAAACACATTGGCGCAAAAAACACCCATCGCCTTCGCCAGCCAATCGCAAGCAACCGGCCTTCTGACATGCTTGCGAGGATTCTCATGAACACCACACCTGCCGGAACACGCGCCCTTTTGTTCGGCACCACCAGCTTGATCATATTTACGTTCAATGTCGGCGCTCTTGCGGCTCAGGAGACAGAGGGCGGCTTTCTCGGAACATTGGTTCTTGGTGAGAGCAAGCGCCAGGTGCAGACAGATACCGCCGTTCCGGTTACGTATGTCGATCAGGAAGAAATCGACGACCGTCAGGCCGGCACGGTGGCAGAACTGATCGATTCCGTTCCCGGCGTCAGTCTGGTCCACGGCTCCACCCCCCAAGGTTCAGGGATCAACATCCGTGGGTTCGGGGCCAACAGTACCTTTGGCACAGATAGCAAAGTGGCAGTGCAGGTGGACGGAGCCAGCGTCGGCGCAGAAAAATTGTACCGCATTGGCACACAGCTTTTTACCGATCCGTTTCTTTATAAATCCGTCAGTGTGATCCGTGGCACCGTTGGCAGCTTTGAATATGGCTCGGGTATTGTCGGCGGTGTGGTAAAGCTTGAGACCAAAGATGCGTCCGATCTGACGGGGGGTGAAATCGGTTTTGCTCTTGGCCAGACATTGGAATTCAGCGGCAATGGCAACGGGGTTGCATCCTCCAGTGTGCTGGCGTGGCAGCCAACGCAGGACTTGGAAATTCTGTTGAATTACACGTGGCGCGATCAGGACAACCAGAAAGACGGTAGCGGCGGCACGATTGGCAACAGCGCCTTTACCCTGCCATCCGGTTTGATCAAGGCGAAATACACCTTTGGTCAAAACCGCGACCAATCATTGACGCTCAGCTTTGCCAAAACGACAGCCAGTGACCGCGATGTGCCCTTCGACAGCTTTACCACCACTTCGGATTCATTTGGCACGGTGGACCGCGACACGGATTCGACCACTGCTGTGTTAAAGTATAATTTCAATCCGATCAGCAATGACTTGATCGATCTCGATGTGGTCCTGTCCCATGCTGATCAGCAGATTGACCAACGTTACGTTCCAGGCAGTTCGCCGTTCGAAGGCACGCCTGCCGGGGCCGGTATCATAGGCCTGGTTGGTGCCGATCACCGCTATCAGACAACAAAGCTGGCGTTCAAGAATACCAGCCTTTTCGACACGGGTGCGGTCCGTCACGATCTGCGCACAGGGCTTGAGTTCATTCGCCGCGAACGGCTCGATGCGAGTACTGCGGCAGGGGGCGTTGACAGGCGTGTGGCTGTTTTTGCAGTGGATGATATGCGCATTGGCGATGCGTGGACTGTCACGCCGGCGTTGCGTTACGAAACCTCAAAGATCACCGGCTCTACCGCCCCCAACGATGGCATTCATAAAAACGACGCTCTGATGGGCGGAGTGTCCGTCCGCTATGCCTTTGGCAGTGGTTTGGCGTTGTTTGGCAGTGCAGCCTACACCGAAGGCCTGCCGATCATCGACGATCTGTCAACCACGTCCGCCATCAACCAGTCGGAAAAGTCGCGCACCTTCGAGATTGGCGCGTCGTATGACCGGACGGATTTGTTCCAAAGCGGTGATACCTTCGCGATCAAAGGCGTAATTTATCAAACCACCCTGAACGATGTGACCAGCTATCTCGTGCCCGGTGTGCGCCCCCCTGCCCCGACGTTGGACAAGATCGAAACCGAAGGTCTTGAGCTGGAACTGTCTTACGCAATGGAAAGCGGGCTTTACATGGACCTCAACGCCAATCTGGTGAAGGGAACAGAATTCGGCCCCGGCATGCCCGCAACCGACTGGCGTAGTTCCCCTGCCGACAGCGTGAGGGTCAC